>JAGHUW010000195.1 GCA_018064625.1 Candidatus Cryptobacteroides equifaecalis
CTTTTCAACAGATTTTCGGACGACTTCGGCAAGTACCTGGCAACGGTGGACGGCCTGCATCTGGATGATTATGAGGAGATGCCGCTGTATATACGCCCGAACCGCAGGATAAGCAGGAGCGAGGCCATAGAGGCCATGCGTGACCACTACGAGGGGACTCCTTTCGACATGACCGTGGATATGACGGGCGGTCCTTGGAATTCGCCGTATCGTCCACGTCCTCAGGAGTTTGAGTACGATGGCAAGACTTATTTCCATGAGCGTCCGATCGCGACCCAGCAGAGTGCCTGCGTGATGCTCGCCCAGATACGCCCTTGGCTTCCGGATCACCTCGGAGGCATGCTCTGGTTCGCCAATGACGACGCTAACATGGTGGCCTATACCCCGCTTTATTGCTGCACTGCAGAGGCCCCTCACTGCTACGCCGACCCGGCTGCGAGCGATGTGGACTTTTCCTGGGATTCAGCCTTCTGGGTATGCAACTGGGTATCGAACATGGTCTATCCACGCTACAGCATAATGTACCCTGAGCTCAAGGCTCTCAGGGACAATCTGCAGGCCGGCTATGAGCAGAAGGCCGCGGCTTTGGAGGCTGAGCTTCTTGGTGTGCCGTCAGCTGCCGCCGCAGAGCGCCTTACAGCATTTGGAAAGGACTGTGCCGAGGACATGCTCCAGAACTGGAAGGCTCTGGGAATCAAGCTTGTGGTAATGTACAACGATATGGCTCTCAAGCCTCAGGAGAATGGCGAGTTCCTCCGCACACCGGAGGGCAGGGGAGTATCTCCGCAGAGGAATGGTTACAATGAGATGTATCGTGCCGCAATTTCAACTGTCACAGGGGATCGCTATTTGAGAAAGTAGTCTTTTTTATTTTCCGAAGCGGTCCTTCAGGCGGTCCAGAAGATCCGGGTTGAACTTCCGCTCGAGCCTCTGCCATTCTTCCATACCCCTGCTGCGGTCTGGCTCGGGCCATTGCTCTATCTGCTTTTTCAGCTCGGAACTGTCGCTCTCAAAGGCTTTGGAGAACAGGGCGTCCTTCTGCATCACCTCGAAAGGGTGCCTGATGAATTCGTAGCTCCTTTTCTTGGCTTCGTAGCCCCACTGGTCTGGCTGGAATCCGGAGACATCGTTGCTCTCATCTATGCCGAAACTCATCTCGGAGAGTTTCTGATTCAGAGAATGGAAATGTCCGTACTGCATGAAATAATTGTCAAGGTCGCTGGCCAGCTGCACATTCAGGGACTGGTATGAAATATCGTCGCTCAGATCGTATTCCCCTCTGAACTGAAGCTCGAACAGCAGGTCTCCCACAGTCATGTCATCTACTTCTCCGGATCGCAGACTTTTATGAGGGAAATATCTGAAGTTCTTGTCGAGCTCCAGAATATCCTTCTTGACAAGCCTTCTCAGAATGCGGTTCAAGGTTGAGGAAGGGAAGCTGAAACGTTCAGTCAGCGCGTGTTTTCTTATATCCTTGAACGAGCAGCCCACGGTGTATTTCCAGTTCTTGAATACGTATGAGACGACGATTATGCTGAGATATGCCTTGAACATCCCGGAGATATTCTCTGTCTCCTTATAATAATAGTGGCGTCCGTCCGTGCTTATGTTGGAGAAGAACAGCATGACTATCAGAATGGCCAGCCAGGAAAAATACAGCCAAAGCAGAATGAACAGTACTACAAGAGGTCCCAGCAGATATGAGTATATCACCTTGAGTACCAGGAATGAGGATATGACTGCCAGGGCACTTACCGCAGAGGCATAGACCGCATTCTTCCAGTTGAACGGGCTCTCGGCCGGGAGGTATTTCAACGCAAGCAGGAGCAGCACGAACACGGCCACTCCCAGGGCCAGATATTTCATGAACTGCTGGGGTATGATGCATATCAGATACGCGCCGACCATGATGATGAGGGTCGTGATGAGTCCCTTTATGAAGCTGTTCCTCACCCTCTTTCCAAAGGAACCTCTCTGGTCCGTGAGCATGATTCTGTCGAATACGGCACTGAGGTTGTCTATGGTGCAGATCACGGAGATGAGAATCACAATCAATGCCCCTCCGGCCCAGGTCTGCTTTATGGTCACCAGCCTGTTCATCGCAGCCAGGCCCAGCGCTTCGTGGCCGAAGTCTCCGAAGATGGTGGCTATGGCTCCCTCCACGTATGAATGTATGTCCAGGACCTTGCATATCCACAGCTCGAACACGCAGAATGAAAACAGTCCTGCCAGTGTGTAATAGGACAGGGCTGCCGAACGTACGGCGCAGTCCTGCCATTTGTCATATATGATGAAGAACGGGGAGTTGCTGAATTTCTCCCAGGTCCTGCCTATCTTATTCTTTCTCTCCATTGTCCTTCTTGTCAAAAATCCTATCGACTTCCTTTCTTGCCTTTTCCGTAATGGCATTCATCTTGTCTGCTGGCCAGTGGTCCTTTACCTTCTTGAGCACATAGGCTATGGCGGCGGCGTCGTCCGTGAAACCCATGACGGGGATGTAATCCGGTATCAGGTCTGCCGGAAGAATGAGATAGCCGAGCGCGCCCAGGACCATTGGCAGGTACTTCATGAACTCCTTGTTCGTCCCGTATTCCTTCACGAGGAAGAAAAGGGTGAAGGCTTCCTCCAGGACTTTGCGCCCTATCAGCCTGCCATAGGCCTTGACCTTGTCCATGAAATTGCTGTCGCTGTATTCCCGGACATTGCCCATAAGGTCGATCTTCCCCTGTTCGATCTCGATCATTTCTTCCGCCTGAGCCGGCTCTGGCTGAGCGTTTTTCTTATTATGTTTTCTGAATAACCACATATACAGGGACAAATATAGCGAATCTCGCGAAGTGGGCCCCAAACATTTTTAAAAAAAATTATTTGTTTTTGAGAAAAAGTTCCTACCTTCGCATTCGGTTAGTAGAACAGATGAACACTTTTTATCATAACTTCTCCGGATATTCAAATCAGAATAATAACCAGGGTCAGCAGCAGCAGATTCCGGGCGTTGTTCTATGTATCCAGTCTAGATAGAACGGTGCAGAAAATGACATACAGATAACAAAATACGGATAGGGGCTGGTCTTCAAGGAGATCAGCCCCTTCTGCTTATATAGTTTTGGAACAGTTTATCAATTAATACACAAACAAATGGCAGCAAATTTAAGATTCAAGGTTGTAGGTGAGGCGTTCAGCCACACCCCGGTCTCTGTTGAATGTCCTACCGAGCGTCCTAGCGAGTACTTCGGCAAGTATGTGTTCAACAAGCAGAAGATGTTCAAGTATCTCCCTGCGAAGGTGTACCAGAAAATGTGTGATGTCATAGACAACGGCACACCACTGGACATCACAATTGCCGATGCGGTTGCCGAGGGCATGAAAAAATGGGCCATGGAGCTCGGTGTGACACATTACACACACTGGTTCCAGCCTCTTACCGAAGGTACCGCCGAGAAACATGACGGATTCGTGGAGCACGACTGGAAAGGAGGAATGGTAGAGGAGTTCGAAGGCAAGCTTCTCGTTCAGCAGGAGCCTGACGCCAGCTCATTCCCTTCAGGAGGTATCCGTTCTACTTTCGAGGCCAGAGGATATTCTGCATGGGACCCTACCTCTCCGGTATTCGTCATCGGCGATACCCTCATGATCCCTACAATCTTCATCTCCTACACAGGTGAGGCACTTGATTACAAAGTTCCTCTCAAGAAAGCTCTCTATGCTGTGGATAAAGCTGCCACTGCAGTATGCCAGTATTTCAATCCGGATGTGAAGAAGGTTGTTTCCAACCTCGGTTGGGAACAGGAATACTTCCTCGTGGATGAGGCTCTGTACTCTGCCCGCCCTGACCTTGTCATGACAGGACGTACCCTCATGGGACACGATTCCGCAAAGAACCAGCAGATGGATGACCACTACTTCGGTTCCATCCCTGCCAGGGTGGAGGAGTTCATGAAGGACATCGAAATCACCGCACTCGAACTCGGAATCCCTTGCAAGACAAGGCACAACGAGGTTGCACCTAACCAGTTCGAGCTTGCTCCTATATTTGAGGAGACAAATCTTGCCGTAGACCACAACATGCTCATGATGTCCATCATGAAGAGGGTGGCACGCAAGCATCATTTCCGCTGCCTGCTTCACGAGAAGCCTTTCAAGGGTGTGAACGGTTCAGGCAAGCATAACAACTGGTCACTTTCCACAGACACCGGAATCCTTCTCCACGCTCCTGGAAAGACCCCTATGGACAACCTCCGCTTCGTCACATTCGTGGTGGAGACCCTCAAGGGCGTATATGACCACAACGGCCTTCTCAAGGCCAGCATCATGAGCGCCACCAACGCACACCGTCTCGGCGCCAACGAGGCACCTCCTGCAATCATCTCATCATTCCTCGGAAAGACAGTCACAGAGCTTCTCCAGCACGTTGAGGATGCCGACGAGAATGCACTCGCAGTTGTCGGAAAGCAGGCATTCAAGCTTGACCTTCCGTCAATCCCTGAGCTTCTCATAGACAACACTGACCGCAACCGCACCTCGCCTTTCGCCTTCACCGGAAACCGCTTCGAGTTCCGCGCCGTGGGTTCTGAGGCAAACTGCGCAAGCGCAATGCTCACTCTCAACTCTGCCGTTGCCGAGGCCCTCATGGACTTCAAGGTACGTGTTGACGCCCTCATCGCGGAGGGTGTTGCCAAGGAGGCAGCGGTCCTCAAGGTGGTCCGCGAGGATATCAAGTACATCAAGCCTATCATCTTCAACGGAAACGGTTACGGTGACGAGTGGAAGGAGGAGGCAGCAAAGCGCGGTCTCGACTGCGAGACTTCGGCTCCTCTGATCTTCGACAACTACCTCAAGGAGTCAAGCGTCGAGCTCTTCGCAAAGACCAAGGTGATGACCGCGTTCGAGCTCCGCGCCCGCAACGAGATCAAGTGGGAGACCTACACCAAGAAGATCCAGATCGAAAGCCGCATCTTCGGCGACCTCTGTCTCAACCACATCATCCCTGTGGTCACAAAGTACCAGAGCATGCTTATCGACAATGTCTCAAAGGTATTCGCCATCTTCCCTGAGGCCAAGGCCAAGGAGATCAGCAAGGAGAACCTCACCATCATCGAGAAGATCTCCGAGCATGAGTCCTTCATCATTGAGAATGTGGACAAGATGGTAGAGGCCCGCAAGGTTGCGAACAAGATAGAGTCCGAGAGGGAGAAGGCAGTCGCATATCACGACACCGTTGCCAACATCCTCGAGGAGATCCGCTATCATGTGGACAAGCTTGAGACCATCGTCGACGATGAGTCATGGCCTCTCCCTAAATATCGTGAACTTCTGTTTATAAGATAATCATTTGCAGATGAAACCTGAACGACAGCGCGGACTGTACAGTCCGTCATACGAACACGACGCCTGCGGAATAGGCATGGTTGTCAACATCCATGGCGGCAAGAGCCATGAACTGGTGGACAATGCCCTCCGGGTGCTCGAGAACATGGAACACCGCGGCGCGGAGACGCGCGACAAGACCGGAGACGGCGCGGGCATACTTGTTCAGATACCTCATGAGTTCATCCTCCTGCAGGGTATCCCGGTACCTGAAAAGGGCCGATACGGCACCGGAATCGTGTTCCTCCCCAAGGACGAAGCCAGGCAGAATGCCATTCTCACCATAGTCATTGAGGAAATCGAACGTGAAGGCTTGAATCTGATGCATCTCCGTAATGTCCCTACTTGCCCGGATGTCCTGGGCAAGGGGGCACGTGAGGTGGAACCGGATATCAAGCAGATCTTCGTCACCGGAATCAGTGAGGACAGGGCGCCTGAGATAGAAAGGATACTCTACCGCATCCGCAAGAAGATAGAGAACCGCGTCACGGACGAGGACTTCTACATCTGTTCGCTGTCAAGCAAGGATATCATCTATAAGGGAATGCTCACCTCAGGCCAGCTGAGGCGCTATTTCCCTGATTTGAGCAACGCTTATTTCACAACGGGTCTCGCCCTTGTGCATTCACGTTTCTCGACAAACACCTTCCCGAAGTGGAAACTTGCCCAGCCTTTCCGCTTCCTCTGCCACAACGGCGAGATCAACACCGTACGCGGAAACAGAGGTTGGATGCAGGCAAGGGAGAGCGTCCTTTCGAGCCCGGCCCTGGGTGATATCAAGGAAATAAGACCTATACTCCAGGAAGGCATGAGCGACTCTGCCTCCCTGGACAATGTCTTCGAGTTCCTGGTGATGAGCGGCCTCAGCCTTCCGCAGGCCATGGCCATACTCGTGCCGGAATCCTTCAACGACAAGAACCCTATCTCAGAGGACCTCAAGGCCTTCTATGAATACCATTCCATCCTGATGGAACCGTGGGACGGACCTGCAGCCCTATTGTTCTCCGACGGACGCTATGCCGGAGGAATGCTTGACCGCAACGGTCTGCGCCCTTCGCGCTACACCATTACAAAGAACGGCATGATGGTCGTTGCCAGCGAGGTGGGAGTTATGGACTTCGACCCGGGCGACGTCGTCAGCAAGGGCCGCCTTCAGCCTGGCAAGATTCTCCTTGTCGATACCAAGGAGGGCAAGATCTACTACGACGGCGAGATTAAGGAGAAGCTGGCGAAGGAGCATCCTTACCGTCAGTGGCTTTCCACCAACCGAATACAGCTTGAGAAGCTCAGGAGCGGCCGCCGCGTGGAGAACTCGGTCCCTGACTATGAGCGCAAGCTCATCAACTTCGGCTTCGGCCAGGAGGATATAGACAAGACCGTCATCCCTATGTGCACCAACGGCCAGGAGCCGGTGGCGGCCATGGGCAACGATACCCCTCTTGCAATCATCAGCGATCGCCCGCAGATATTCTTCAACTACTTCCGCCAGCAGTTCGCGCAGGTGACCAACCCTGCCATCGACCCTATCAGGGAGGAGCTGGTGATGTCTCTGGAGGAGTACATCGGCGCGGTCGGGACAAATATCCTCACACCGGACGAGAGCAACTGCAAGATGGTCAGCCTGCCGCAGCCTGTGCTCACCAACACGCAGCTTGACATACTCTGCAACATACGCTACAAAGGCTTCAAGACCACGAAGCTCCCCATGCTCTTCGACATTGCGAAAGGGGAGTCCGGCCTCAGACAGGCCATAGACGAGCTCTGCCACAAGGCCGAGCAGAGCGTGGACGAGGGCGTCAACTACATCATACTCACAGACCGTGACATAGATGAGAAGCATGCGGCAATTCCGTCGCTTCTGGCTGTGAGTGCCGTGCATCACTATCTCATAAGCGTGCAGAAGCGCGTGCAGACTGCCCTTATAGTGGAGTCCGGTGAGATACGCGAGGTCATGCATGCAGCCCTGCTGCTCGGTTACGGTGCCAGCGCCATCTGCCCGTACATGACTTTCGCCGTGCTGGATGACCTCGTGCGCAGGCACAAGATCCAGGAGGAGTACCACACGGCTGAGAAGAATTACATCAAGGCCCTGGACAAGGGTCTGATGAAGATAATGAGCAAGATGGGAATCTCAACCATACGCTCATACCGCGGAGCCAAGATCTTCGAGAGCATAGGTCTCAGCGAGGATCTGTTGAGGCGCTACTTCGGCACGGAACTCTCCACCATAGGGGGAGCCGGGCTGAGGGATATCGCCAGGGATGCCATCAGGCTCCATGACGAGGCTTTCAGGCCTGCGCAGATCAACGAATTCCTTCCGAACAACGGCCAGTTCAGCTACAGAAAGGACGGAATCGCCCATGCATGGAACCCGGACACGATCGCCAATCTCCAGATTGCGACCCGCCTGGGCTCATACAAGAAGTTCCAGGAATGGGAATCCATGGTGGACAGCAAGACCTCTCCGATATTCCTCAGGGACTACATGACTTTCCGCAAGGCTGCCCAGCCTGTCCCTATCGAGGAGGTTGAGCCGGTGGAGAGCATAGTGAAGCATTTCGTGACCGGAGCAATGTCCTTCGGCGCGCTGTCGATAGAGGCCCATCAGGCCCTCGCCCTTGCCATGAACAGGCTCGGGACCCGATCCAACACGGGAGAGGGAGGCGAGGACAACGCCCGCTACCACTCTGAGGTGGACGGAGTAAGCCTCTCTTCAAAGACGAAGCAGATAGCTTCCGGCCGATTCGGCGTCACGGCGGAGTACCTCGTGAATGCCGAGGAGATACAGATCAAGGTTGCCCAGGGCGCAAAGCCGGGCGAGGGAGGCCAGCTGCCTGGCTTCAAGGTCAACAAGATCATAGCCAAGACCCGCAACGCCATCCCTGGCATCTCGCTCATCTCGCCTCCGCCTCACCATGACATCTATTCCATCGAGGACCTGGCCCAGCTCATCTTCGACCTCAAGAACATCAACCCTGAGGCTGCCGTGAGCGTCAAGCTCGTGGCCGAGAGCGGCGTCGGCACCATCGCTGCCGGAGTTGCAAAGGCCAAGGCCGACCTCATCGTCATTTCGGGAGCCGAGGGCGGCACGGGAGCCAGCCCTGCAAGTTCCATGCGTTTTGCCGGCATCAGCCCTGAGATCGGCCTCGCCGAGACTCAGCAGACCCTGGTCCTCAACGGCCTGCGCAGCCAGGTGCGCCTGCAGACCGCCGGCCAGCTCAAGACAGCCAAAGACGTGATAGTCATGGCTATGCTCGGAGCCGACGAGTTCTCCTTCGGAACCCTTCCGCTCATAGTCCTTGGCTGCGTCATGATGCGCAAGTGCAACACCAACACCTGCCCTGTGGGCGTCGCCACCCAGGACGAGACGCTCCGCGCCCGCTTCCTCGGCAAGGCCGATTATGTGGTGAACTTCTTCACCTTCCTTGCCCAGCACGTGCGTGAGTACCTCGCGCAGATAGGCGTGCGCCGTCTCAAGGACATCATAGGCCGCACAGACCTCATCGAGGTTTCCACTCCGGACGCCGGCACCAAGCAGGGAACCATAGACTTCTCGCGCCTGCTGCAGAAGCCGGATGAGGGTCAGACGCTTTACTGGGACCGCAGCGGCTTCACCAAGGTCAGCGGAGTCAAGGACGAGCAGATGCTTCAGGCCTGCGCCTCTGCGATAGAGCGGGGTGACGAGGTTAACCTCGACTACGCCATCAAGAATACGGACCGAGCAACCTGTACCATGCTTTCCGGTGTTATTGCCAAGAAATACGGCGAGGAAGGCCTGCCGGACAGCACCATCAACATCAAATTCAAGGGATCTGCCGGTCAGAGCTTCGGCGCGTTTACCGTCAAGGGTCTGAACATCAAGCTGGAAGGCGAGTGCAACGACTACTTCGGCAAGGGCCTTTCAGGCGGCCGCATAGCGATATTGCCTCCATCGAGATACAGCTCTGACTTTGTGCCGGAAGAGAATATAATCGCCGGAAACACAGGACTTTACGGAGCCACTGCAGGTGAGCTTTACGTCAACGGACGTGTGGGTGAGCGCTTTGCCGTGCGCAACTCGGGAGCCATAGCCGTGATCGAGGGCGCCGGTGACCACTGCTGTGAATACATGACGGGCGGCCGCGTGGTCGTGCTCGGTGACACCGGACGCAACTTCGCTGCGGGTATGTCCGGCGGCGTAGCATACGTATGGGACAAGAATCATGACTTCGACTATTTCTGCAACATGGACATGGTGGAGATCAATCTTGTTGAGGAGGCAGCCTACCGCAAGGAGCTGAAGGAACTCATTCGCAAGCATTATCTCTATACCGGTTCCCCTCTTGCGGGGCGCATCCTCGACGACTGGAACCGCTATGTTGAGGAGTTCGTGCAGATAGTCCCTATCGAGTACAAGCGCGTGCTCGAGGAGGAGAAGATGGCCAAGCTCCAGCAGAAGATTGCCGACATGCAGCGTGATTATTAATCTTAACGGAATCTGATTATGGGAAATCCAAAAGCATTTCTGACAGTACCCCGCAAAGAGGCGGGCTATCGTCCTGTCAATGACCGTATCCACGATTTCGGAGAGGTCGAGCAGACGCTCAACACCAAGGACCGCCAGGAGCAGGCGAGCCGCTGCATGGACTGCGGTGTTCCGTTCTGCCACTGGGCATGTCCTCTGGGCAACAAGGACCCTGAATGGAACGATGCCCTCTACCGCGGGGAGTGGGAGACGGCATATAAGATACTCAAGAAGACCAATGACTTCCCCGAGTTCACCGGACGTATTTGCCCGGCCCTCTGTGAGAAGGCATGCGTGCTCTATCTTACTGCGGGAGAGCCTGTTACCAACAGAGAGAACGAGTGTGCCATTGCTGAGCGTGCATACGTGGAAGGCTATGTGACCATAGAGCATCCTGTGAGGAACGGCAAAAAGGTGGCCGTGATCGGTGCCGGCCCTTCAGGTCTGGCTGCAGCCAATCAGCTCAACTATATGGGTTATGAGGTGACTGTCTTCGATAAGAATGAGGCGGCCGGCGGACTTCTCCGCTACGGTATCCCCAACTTCAAGCTCAACAAGAAGATAATCGACCGCCGCATAGATGTCATGATGCAGGAAGGCGTGTCCTTCGTTTACAATACCGCATGTGATGCGGAGAGACTCGCCGCGATGGACTTCTCCGGCGAGATGGCTCCTTTTGCCGGTTTCGATGCCTACGTCGTGAGCACTGGAACCCCGGTTGCCCGTGACCTGAACATCCCCGGACGTGAGCTCAAGGGCGTGCATCTGGCGCTTGAACTCCTGAGTCAGCAGAACCGTGTCCTTGCCGGCATGGAATTCAGCAAGGATGAGCGCGTCACCGCCAAAGGCAAGGATGTCCTTGTGATCGGGGGAGGCGATACCGGCTCTGACTGCATAGGCACCTCTCACCGTCAGGGTGCGAAGAGCGTGACTCAGATCGAGATTATGCCAAAGCCTCCTGTCGGCCATAACCCTTCCACCCCTTGGCCTAACTGGCCGGTCATCCTCAAGACTACGAGCAGCCACGAAGAGGGCTGCACGCGTCGCTGGAACAT
>JAGHUW010000171.1 GCA_018064625.1 Candidatus Cryptobacteroides equifaecalis
TACATGTCACACTCTATGGACCCCACCCTCTGACCGTATGCCTCCAGGAAGGGCGTATCCCTGAAATAATCATTGTGTGAATGTATCCTGACCTGAGCCCACGCGGCCTGCACGCATACAAGCAGGGCCAGCATTGTTGAAATCTTTTTTGCCATAATCCTAAAAAATTCCGTACCACTAAAGATACGGATTATTTCCGGTATCTCAGCAAAAGCGTCGCCTGCGACAAGCTGCGCAGGCCGGTTGCCGGATGTTCCCGGTAGCGAAGAGAATCGCGGTCTGGGAACGAATGACCCTCATATGTTCCCACGGAAGAGAAAATTTGAAATCTGGGAACAAGCTTCGGTCATTTGTTCCCGCGGATGAGGGTATGAGAGGTTGTTCGCGTGCGTTTGGAGGCTGAAATGCACGCGGATGAGGGCTTGGGGAGGTCAGCTGACAGTCAGTGATTATATCAGGTGCTTGACCAGCTTGAAGAGGCCGTAAGGCATGTACTTGAACGGCAGGTCTATCCAGGTTGCAGACTGGACTATGGTCCGCTCATGGGTGAAGGCCCTGAAGCTGTCTCTGTGGTGATAGCCACCCATTCCTGAGTTTCCCACGCCGCCGAAAGGCATCTCGGCGTTCACTATGTGCATGATGGTGTCGTTCACACAGCCGCCGCCTGATGAGGTGTGGCGAATGACGCGCCAGGCTTCCTTTTTGTTTCCGAAATAGTAGAAAGCCAAAGGTTTCTCGCGTGAAGTCACGAAATCTATGACCTTGTCGCCGAAGCTGCTTCCCTCGTCGTCAAGAACAATCACAGGAAATACAGGGCCGAAGATCTCCTCGGTCATGACCTTGGAGTCCAGAGCCACATTGCCAAGGAGGGTAGGCTCGATGAAGCGATCCTCAGCATCCGTGCGTCCACCATAGAGAATCTCTCCCTCTGAAAGATAAGAACTTACGCGCTCGAAGGCCTTGTCTGTAACCATACGTACATAATGCCTGGACTCCTTTATGTCCTTCCCGTGCAGACGCTCCACCTGGCGTCCGAACTCAGCCACAAAGGCATCCTTCACGTCCTTGTGGATAAGAAGGTAGTCCGGAGCTATGCAGGTCTGACCCGAGTTGATGGTCTTACCCCAGGCTATCCTGTGGGCAGCCTTGACCAGGTCCGCATCCTTATCCACTATGCAAGGGCTCTTGCCTCCGAGTTCCAGTACGACGGGAGTGAGGTTCTTTGCCGCAGCCTCCATCACCTGACGTCCCAGCACGGGGCTTCCGGTAAAGAATATCATGTCCCAGCGGCAGTCGAAAAGTTTTTTGTTCACCTCCCTGTTGCCCTGCACCACAGCGATATACTTCTCATCGAAAGTATCGGCAATCATCTGCCCTATCACAGAAGAAACATGAGGCACATAGGGAGAAGGCTTGAGCACTGCGGTGCAGCCTGCTGCGATGGCACCCACAAGCGGGTTGAGCAGCAACTGAACCGGGTAGTTCCAAGGAGAGACGATAAGTGCCTGCCCCAGAGGTTCCTTCACCACATAGCTCATTGCAGGCATGCAGCTCAGAGGGGTAGGGCGGGTCTCGCGCCTTGCCCAGGACGCCACCTTGCGTATGGCATGCCTTATCTCACCCTTGACCAGGCCGATTTCAGTGAGGTAAGCCTCCTCATAGGACTTGTGCAGATCTTCCCAAAGGGCGTCGGTGAGGGGCTTCTCCCACTTTTCCATAGCCCCGAGGAAGAGTTTGAGCTGCTGCTTGCGGAACTTCACGTCAAGCGTGGTTCCAGTCTTGAAATATGCCCTCTGGGCTGCCTGGATGGCATCTATCTTTTCAGGCGTGGTGTTTTCCAATGTCATGATTTCCTTCCGGTAAAATGATCCATCGTATGATATATCCCGAAGACCTCACCGAAGAACCAGTCAAAGAAACGCGTAGGCAACACACCCTGCCAGAACCTTATGAAGTGGAAAGGGAAAGGTATTCCCTTGAAATCAACATCTCGCTCGATGGCGCTGATAATCTTCGCCGAAGTCTTTTCAGGGTCCAAGATAGGAAAAATCTTTGATTGGACACCATCGAACATGCCTGTATTGATGTAATATGGGGCCACGGTGGTAACCCTTACCTTGCTCTTTGCGGCAGAAAGTTCTATGCGGAGGGAATCGGACCAGCCTATGGCTCCCCATTTGCTGGCTGCGTATGCGCTCATCTTCGGATTGGAAAGCATTCCGGCAGCGGATGCGATTGTGCAGATATGGCCGTGATCTCTGGCAATCATGTCATTGATGACTGCCAGAGCCACGTACATAGGCGCAATGGTATTGATTCGTACCGTACGCTCGATCTCTGACGCAGTATTCTGCGCGAAGGGTTTGTTGCTGGTCACTATGCCGGCACAATTGATGAGGATATCAACGGAGCCCGTTGCCTTGACTGTCTCCTTGTAGGCAGCCTGGACCGATTCGTTGTCTGAAACGTCCACCTTGAAGCAATAGACTGAAGCTTTTCCAATTTTTTCATGCTCGGCCTTCACGGCTTGCATGTTTTTCTCGTTGATGTCCCATATAACTACACTTTTAGCTCCCCTTTCGATAGCTATACGGCCCATTATTTTCCCGATTCCGGATGCGCCACCCGTAATCAGAAGGTTTTGGTTCAGTACTTTCATAACACAAAATTACAGTCCCCCGCAATCTTGGGAAAGTGCGGGATTCCGTGTTTTTTGGAATGATAGGCAGAAATCGGCTTCCTTATTCGAGGAAATGCAGATAAACTGCAGTGGCGGCGGTGAGGGCTGCGGTCTCTGTGCGCAGGCGGGACGGCCCAAGATGCACCGGCTGCCAGCCTCTGGCGAGGGCGAGTCTGACCTCCTCCTCGGAAAAATCCCCTTCCGGGCCGATAAGCACGCTTATCCCCCGCCCGGAGAAGGCATCCAGAACCTGCTTTACGGAAACCCTTTTCTCTTCCTGCTCGAAACAGTAGCAGATGAGTCTCAGACGGTCCTCCGGCTCGTTCTCTATGAACTCCTTCACGCTCACGGGCTCGCATACCTCAGGCAGTCTGGCCTTGAGCGACTGCTTGGTTGCGGAGAGCACAAGCCTCTTTATCCTTTCCGTCTTGAAGACCTTCCTCTCCGAATGGTCCCCTATCACCGGGACTATGCGGTCAAGCCCGACCTCGGTCGCCTTCTCCGCAAACCACTCGAAGCGGTCCGCGTTCTTTGTGGGGCAGACGGCCATGGCGAGGTCATAGGGATGACTGCCGAAGCCCTCCTCGGCACTGACTATGCGGCAGACGGCCTCCCGCGGGTCTGCGTCCATCAGCTCGCAATGCAACAGCGAACCCTCGCCGTCTATGATGGCCACGGCGTCCCCCTTGCGGTGCCTCAGCACCTTGACGCAGTGTCCGGACTCCTCCTGGCTCAAGGTCACGAGGCTGCCTTCAATATCGTTTGAGTAGAAAAGTTCCATACTAAGCCTTGAAAAGTTTCTTTACGAGTTCCGGCACATCGCCCACCTTCACAACCTCTATCTCCGTGTGAGGCATGTCCAGCTTTGTGAAAGAGGAAATGAAAATGCGCCTGAAGCCGAGTCGGGCCGACTCCGCAATGCGCCTGTCCGTCTGGGCGACCGGGCGGATCTCGCCGCTCAGGCCCACCTCGCCGGCGAAGCACACGTCGGCCGGAACAGGAAAATCGAAGTTAGACGAAAGCACGGCGCAGATGACGGCGAGGTCGCAGGCAGGGTCGCTGACCTTGAGGCCGCCTGCCATGTTCAGGAAGACGTCCTTGGCGCTGAGGTGGAAGCCTGCGCGCTTCTCCAGCACTGCCAGCAGCATGTTGAGCCTGCGGGCGTCGAAACCGGTGGCGCTGCGCTGGGCGGTACCGTAGACGGCGCTTGAGACCAGAGCCTGCACCTCGAAGAGGAAGGAACGGGTCCCGTCCAGCATGGCCGCAATCGAGGTTCCGCTCAGACCCTGCTCATGCATAGGGATGAGAAGCTCGGATGGGTTGCTCACCTCGCGCAGGCCCTTTCCCGTCATTTCGAAGACGGAAAGCTCGCTTGTGGAGCCGAAGCGGTTCTTGATGCTGCGGAGGATGCGGTAGGAGCCTCGGTTCTCGCCCTCGAACTGAAGAACCACATCCACTATGTGCTCCAGTATCTTAGGCCCCGCAATATAACCGTCCTTGGTTATGTGGCCGATGAGTATGACGGGAACAGCGCTCTCCTTGGCAAAACGCAGGAGCCTGGCGGCAACCTCCTTGATCTGTGTCACGGACCCCGGTGTCGACTCCACAGTCTCCGTGAACATGGTCTGCACGGAATCCACTATCATGAGGTCAGGATTCACGGCGGCAGCCTCCTCCAGCACGGTCTCTATCATGGTCTCGCAGAAAATGAGGCAGTTCCTGTCGTCTCCGCCAAGTCTCTGCGCCCTCATCTTCACCTGACGTGCGCTCTCCTCTCCCGTCACATACAAGGTCTTCACATCCGGGCAACTCATTGGGATCTGCAGGGAAAGGGTGGACTTTCCTATGCCCGGCTCACCTCCTATGAGGACAAGCGACCCGGGGACCATGCCTCCTCCGAGGATGCGGTCCACCTCCTTGAGGCCCAGGGAAATCCTGGTCTCATTCGAATAATCTATCTCTCCAAGATGCTGTGCGTGGCGCTCGGAACGTGGGCGGGAGGAATCCACAGGGCCTCCGCTCTTCGCCGCGGCCTTGGGAGCCTCGACCATGGTGTTCCATTCCCCGCACGCCGGACAGCGTCCCATCCACTTGGAACTCTCGTTCCCGCAGGATGTGCAGTACCATACAGTTTTCGTCTTCGTTGCCATACAGGTACAAAAATAAAAAAAAAGACGCGATATCTCGCGTCTTGTCTTCAATCTGTCTATTGTAGATTACTCAGCCTTGCACTCACCGCAGCAAGCCTTGGTAGAGTCAGAGCAGCAGCAGTTTGTTGTGTCACCACAGCAGCACTTTGTTGTGTCGCCACAGCAGCACTTTGTTGAATCTTCGCAGCAGCACTCGGTTGCCTCAGTTGCCTCAGCAGCCTTCTTACCACAATTTTTGCATGATACGGCAGCAGCGCAAGCAGCTACGATAGCAATAGTAAGGATAACCTTCTTCATAATAACACTTGTTTTTTAACTAGTTAAACTTTTAAGCAGAACCAAATTTCTGCGCGACAAATGTATGTACTTTTCGCGGAATTGCAAGCGATAAATTAAACTTTTTTAAAAAAATTTACGCTCTTATGATTTCCACCTCCCCTTTGAGGCCTAATTTGATGATTTGGGAGGCTTTACCGCTAGCTCCTTCCTCATATCTGCGAGGCACCACA
>JAGHUW010000162.1 GCA_018064625.1 Candidatus Cryptobacteroides equifaecalis
ACATCCACGTTGCTGAGCAGGGAGACGTTCTCCAGGAAGTCGTCAAGGGTGACGGTGTAGCCCTCCACCGGAGCGTCCTCGCCGTCGCCGAAGTTGTCCTCGAGTCTCTCCTCCACGAAGTTCTGCACCGAGCTGACAAGTTCCTCGACGTTGGCACTGCGGGTCATGCCCTCTATGGAAGTGTCTGCCTTGTAGAAGGCATAAAGACCGGAGTCGTCCGCTATCTTGCGTGCCAGTTCGAAGGCGTCGGTCCGGCTCACCATGCGGTTGAGCGAGGATATCATGTCGCAGAAGGCGCGGAGCTTGGCGACAGCCGCAGGCTTCAGCCCGAACTGCTCCAGATTGTCAAGGTATGCCGCCCGCAGCAGCGTCTTTCCCGCCGCCAGGGCTGCGTTGCCCAGGGCATTGAGCGTGGTGTCGCCTATGGCTCTGGCCGGCTTGTTCACTATCCTGCGGAAGGACTCGTCGTCGCTGGGGTTGACCACCAGCTTGAAGTAGGCCATCATGTCCTTGACCTCGGCCCGGTCGAAGAAGGAATTGCCGGAGTAGATCATGTAGGGAATGTTCCTGCGGCGCAGTTGCTCCTCCAGCGCGCGGGACTGAGCGTTGGTTCGGTAGAGTATGGCGAAGTCCTGATACTGAGCGCCGTCGGCCCGCATTCGCGAGAGTATCTCGCTCACTATCATGGTGCTTTCCTCCCCTTCCGTGAAGGCCTTGAGTATCTTTATCCTCTCGCCTTCCTCGCCCACCGCCTGGCAGGTCTTGGGGATTCTGCCGGTGTTGTGCTCTATGAGCGTGTTCGCAGCGTCCACAATGACCGAGGTGGAGCGGTAGTTCTTTTCCAGACGGAAGGTCTTCGACTCGGGATAGTCCCTTTTGAAGTTGAGTATGTTCTCTATCTTGGCGCCTCGGAAGGCGTAGATGGACTGGGAATCGTCGCCCACCACGCAGATATTGTGGTGGAACTGGGCCAGCTTCTTCAGGATGAGGTACTGGGCGTAGTTTGTGTCCTGGTACTCGTCCACCATGATGTGGGAGAAGCGGTCCGCTATGCTCATGAGGGCCTCCTTGTTGTCCCTGAGCAAATAGTTCATATTCAGCAGGATGTCATCGAAGTCCATGACACCGTTCTGCTTCAGCTTGCGCTGGTAGAGCTCGTAGAGGTCTATGATGCGCGGCTTCTTGGCGTGGGAGTCGGCTATGAGCAGCTGATTGTTGCGGCGGTAGCCCTCCACGGTGATGAGGGAGTTCTTGGCGCTGGAGATGCGCGAAAGCACCTCGCGCGGCTTGTAGACCTTGTCGTCCAGACCAAGCTCCTTTATGCAGGTCTTCATGGCACTCTGCGAGTCGCCCGTATCGTAGATCGTGAACTGCTCGGGATACCCCAGCGAGGTGGCATATTCCCTGAGGAACCTCACGAAAACCGAGTGGAAGGTTCCCATCACCACCTTGCGGGCGGTACGGGGACCAACCATGGTCGCAATCCTTTCCTTCATTTCGGATGCCGCCTTCTTGGTGAAAGTCAGCACCAGCACAGATTCGGGCGCAACTCCCCCCGCCAGCATATATGCAAGCCTGGACGTCAAAACCCTTGTTTTACCGGAACCGGCGCCCGCTACGATGAGTACCGGACCCTCCGTACAGCAGACGGCTTTTCTCTGCTCTTCATTCAATCCTTCAACTATACCGTTCACTCTGTTTTCCATAACGCACGAAAATACGAAAAAAAGTGGTAAATTCGCGTGCTTTTTATGGCAATATTTTTAACGTTATATTCATGTCACAGAACATCGTTTTGAAAAAAGGTCTGAATCTCCCTATTGCAGGAGAGGCAGAACTTCATGTCTCAAAGACGGTTGCCCCGGGCATAGTGGCCATCCAGCCTACCGAGTTCAAGGGACTTCTTCCCCGCCTGCTCGTGAAGGAAGGTGACCCTGTTCTCTGCGGTTCGCCGGTCATTGCAGACAAAAAGAACTCTGACATCCTCCTCACATCTCCGGTCAGCGGAACAGTGAAGGAAATCGTCAGGGGCGAAAAGCGCAAGCTGCTCGCAGTCCTCATCGAGGCCGCTGCAGACCAGCAGTGCGCTGACTTCGGAGTCAGAAACGTGGATCTCATGGATGCAGACGCAATCCGCGCAGCCATCCTTTCCAGCGGTCTCTGGCCAATGCTCATCCAGCGTCCTTACGGCGTCATCGCTGACCCTGCCGCAAAGCCACGCTCTATCTTCTGCTCTGGTTTCAACACAGCCCCTCTCGGAACTGACCCTGAATTCTGCCTCGGCAATGAAATCAAGGACATCCAGACAGGTGTGAACGCACTTGCAAAGCTTACGGACGGAGGTGTTCACCTCTCCCTGCTCGCAAGCAACTACGCCAGCACACCTTTCCACAGGCTTGAGAACGTAACCATCCACACCTTCGAGGGCAAGCACCCTGCAGGAAACGTGGGTGTGCAGATCGCCAACATCTGCCCTATCCGCAAGGAGGAGACAGTGTGGACCATCTCCCTTCTCGGCCTCGCAGCCATCGGAAAACTCTTCAACACAGGCAAGCTCTGTCTCAAGCGCAAAGTTGCAGTCTGCGGTCCTATGGCCATCCAGCCTTCTTACGTCGAGATGGTTCCGGGAACACCGGTATCCACCCTCGCCGCATACTACGGAAACAACGCAGATGAGATCCGCTTCATCAGCGGCGACGTGCTCAGCGGAAAGAACGTGGGCCTGAACGGATACCTCGGTTTCCGCGACGACCAGGTCACCCTCATCAAGGAGGGCACCGAGCGCGAGATCCTCGGATGGATCCGCCCTGTACGCTACAACCAGTTCAGCACAGACCACTGCTACTTCTCATGGCTCATGCCTTGGAGGAAGTACAACATGGACACAAACCTCCACGGTGGTCCCCGTGCATTCCTGGTGAATGACGGATACCACGGAAAGGTTATAACTATGGACATCTACCCTCTCTACCTCGTCAAGGCCTGCCTCGCGGGAGACATTGACAAGATGGAGAAGTTCGGCATCTACGAGGTGCTCCCTGAGGACCTCGCACTCTGCGAATTCGTAGACCCTAGCAAGAACGACATCCAGGATATCATTGAAAAGGGTATTGACCTCATGATCAAAGAAATGGCTTAAGAGTATGAACAAGATTTTCGAAAAAGGCGGCAAGCTTTGGTGGCTTCACTCTACAGCCGATGCATTTGACACATTCCTGGCTGTTCCCGGAACCGTGACTTCAAAAGGTTCCCATGTACGCGACGCTGTCGATCTCAAGCGTATCGTAATCATCGCCCTCATCGCCGCAATTCCGGCAGCACTGTTCGGAATGTGGAACGTGGGCTATCAGCACTCACTCGCCATCAACGGCGCAGGCGCAGGCCTGGACATCCTCGCCAACTTCTGGTACGGACTCCTCAGAGTGCTCCCTCTCTATGTAGTTGCTTATGCAGTAGGTCTCTTCATCGAGTTCGGAACCGCACAGATCCGCGGCGAGGAAGTCAATGAAGGTTTCCTCATGACAGGTTTCCTCATCCCTCTCATCGTCCCTGTGGACGTTCCTCTCTGGATGCTCGCAATCGCCGTGGCCTTTGCAACCATCTTCGGCAAGGAAGTCTTCGGAGGTACCGGAATGAACATCTGGAACCCTGCACTCCTCACCCGTGCATTCCTCTTCTTCTCATACCCTAGCTGCATGTCCGGCTCCAACTGCTGGATCCACATCGGCAAGGGAGAGCAGGTAGTGGACGGATTCACCGGTGCAACCCCTCTCGCACTCGACGGCGCCAGCGCCCAGTACGGCACAGGCGTATGGGACTACATCATCGGTACAGTTCCCGGTTCCGTAGGCGAGACTTCGGTCATCGCAATCGCCCTCGGAGCAATCCTCCTCATCTGGACAGGCGTTGCAAGCTGGAAGATCATGCTCTCCACCGTTGCAGGCGCCCTCTGCGTGGGCGGACTCGCACAGGCTTTCGGCGCAACCGACATCGCCTGCTGGGAGCAGCTCATCCTCGGAGGTTTCGCATTCGGTACAGTCTTCATGGCCACCGACCCTGTGACATCAGCCCAGACCGAGTGCGGAAAGTGGATCTACGGATTCCTCGTAGGTGCCCTCTGTGTGACTGTGCGCGTCTTCAACCCTGGCTACGCTGAGGGTATGATGCTCGCAATCCTCCTTGGAAACACCTTCGCACCGCTCATCGACCACATCGTGGTAAGCACTCACATTTCACGCAAGGCAAAGAAACTCAAAACCGCATAAGTCATGAATACAAACAACAATATATATACAGTAGTATATACAACGGTGATCGTTATCATCGTGGCTGCGGTTCTTGCATTCACCGCCACATCCCTCAGGGACAAGCAGGACGCCAACGAGAAGGCTGAGGTCATCAGCCAGATCCTCACCGCCGGCAAGTTCGGAGAGAAGGCTGAGTGGGATGCAAAGGGTAACGACGCAGTACTCGCTTTCTACAAGGAGAACACAGCCGAGGCTTACGTGATCAACGCAGCCGGCGAGAAGGTGAAGGACCTTGACGTGAACAGCGCAGAGGTTTACACCGTCCCTCAGCTCAAGGCTCAGAACTACCTCGTTGCAGGTACAGAGTATGAAGTACCTGTTTACGTCTTCAAGAACGGAACCATCGTGATTCCTATCTACGGAGCAGGTCTCTGGGGACCGGTATGGGGATACCTCGGATTCGAGGCAAACCGCATGGACCTCGTGGGAGCATGCTTTGACCACGCTTCAGAGACCCCTGGCCTCGGTGGCAAGATCAAGGATGACCCTGCATTCCGCGCACAGTTCGAGACAAAGGCTGTAGATTTCAGCGATGTGACCCCATTCGCGATCGTGAAGGGTGGCGCACCTGAAGGAAAGATCAACGCCATCGATGCAATCTCAGGTGCTACAATGACATCGAACGGTGTCAACGCAGCAATCAACACCTGGCTCAACGCATACAAGAACTTCCTCACCGCAGTTACACCTGCATGCGAGGAGAACCAGCTCAGATGCTGCGA
>JAGHUW010000188.1 GCA_018064625.1 Candidatus Cryptobacteroides equifaecalis
ACCGTGGTTCCGTTCACGTTCATGGAAATCTTCGCGAGCATCTGCTCCACGAACTTCATCATCCAGTTGTAGTCCTTGTAGGCCACATAGATCTCCATACAGGTGAACTCAGGGTTGTGGGTCTTGTCCATGCCCTCGTTGCGGAAATCCTTTGCGAACTCGTAAACACCGCTGTAGCCACCCACGATGAGTCTCTTGAGGTAAAGCTCGTTGGCAATACGCAGATAGAGAGGGATGTCAAGTGCGTTATGGTGAGTGATGAACGGACGTGCCGTCGCACCTCCCGGAATGCTCTGGAGTATAGGGGTCTCCACCTCAAGGCAGCCGGCCTCGTTGAAGTACTGGCGCATCGTTGAGATGATCTTCGCACGCTTGATGAAGGTATCCTTCACCTGAGGGTTGATGATGAGGTCCACGTACCTCTGGCGGTAGCGCAGCTCAGGGTCGGTTACGGCGTCAAATACCTGACCGTCCTGCTCTTTCACGATAGGGAGGACGCGGAGCGACTTGCTGAGCAATGTGAGCTCCTTTGCATGTACGCTGAGCTGACCTGTCTGGGTGATGAATGCGAAGCCTTTGATTCCGACGATGTCACCGATGTCAAGAAGCTTCTTCCAGACGGTGTTGTACATGGTCTTGTCCTCTCCTGGGCAGATCTCGTCGCGCTTTACATATATCTGAATGCGACCTGTCTCGTCCTGAAGTTCACCGAATGAAGCTGCACCCATGATGCGGCGGCTCATGATGCGGCCGGCGATGCATACTTCCTGGAAATTACCTTTTTCTGCATCATATTCCGCAGTGATCTGTGCTGCGGAAGCATTTACCGGATACTCTGCTGCCGGATAAGGTTCGATGCCAAGTTCTCTGAGCTTGCCGAGGGATTCACGGCGAAGCAGTTCCTGTTCACTATATTCTGCCATATTCTTAAAATTCGACCAGCAGCCTCTCCGGCTGCGGGAGTGCAAAATTACAATATTTCTGCCTTAAAACAAAGCTGACCGGCGCCTGCGGCTGAAGATCGTTCATGTCTATGCAGAAGGCCGATGAAAGGTTGGTGCTCCATTCGCCGGTGCCCTCCATCCCGAGCTTGAGGGCCTTGGAAGGGAAGGTGAGCTTTCCCTCCGCCAGGGTCCCTGTGGCAGACGAGTAGATGAAGCATTCTCCGTAGCCGCAATCGCAGCCCAGAGGCTGTCTGCTGATACTCACTGCAGAGGTATTGCTGCAGTCTATGCGGAGATAAACGTTGTCGCTGCTTGTTGATGTGAAGATGCTGCGGGACGGGTACGTATTGCCGTAAGGGTTCTTGAGATAGAATACAGCTTTCTCTTCCTTGTCCCTGAGCAGTTCTACCCTGTATGTCTGAGGTTTCAGGTCAGAGAACAGGATTGTGAAGATATCATCGGTATAGGCGCACCAGCCCATTGATTCCATGGCGTTCAGGTCGTAACGCACTGCGCTTGCCGAGCCTTTCCTTACAGCCTTTCCCGCACAGATTGTCTCGTAGGCCAGGGTATATATCCCGCTTCCTTTTCTTTCCAATTCCCATTTCACGCTCGTCTTTCCTTCATCTGTCACGTAGTCATTCGGACTTGCCGCCGACGGGTCCTCGCCTTTCACCACTGTGTACCTCAGGCTTTCGACCCCGTTTCCCGGAGTCAGCTCAGCGTGGAAAAAACTGCGTCCTGTATTTTCATCGAGGAGTATGCGCACATTTTCCACAGTTGCCCTGTAGTCTCTGTATTCAGCTCCTGGAAAAACTATCTTCACCACGTCGTTCTCATTGCTGAAGATGTATTTGCCAATTCCTTCCATCACATAGTCGGGTGCCAGCTGTACCTGTCCCGGAAGACCGTTGTCCTGACGGTAATCAACCATATTGAAAGGACTGTCCTGGTAACACATGGTGTAATTCTTCCCGTATTGAGGGTTTATAACACCCGTATCATGGTTTGTGAACGAAAGCTTCCCGTCTGCCTGCACGGAGAATTCCAGATATTTGTCTTTTCCCTGGAAAGGGGATGCTATTCTAAAATGATTGGCGTCTGTTCTGCTTTGAGACAGTTCGCATCCTTTTCTTATGTTGAAAAGACCATTCTCATGGAATTCCGCAGTTCCCAGTTCCTTCCAGAGTATGTCCCCGAGTCTGATGTATTCGTTTTCCCCAATTGTGTATGCCGAGTCTGACGCCACACTTTCGAGAACTTTACCGTCTGAAGAGAGAAACTCTATGGTGAATCCTTTATCAAGTTTCACTCCCGGTATTATGCTGAATCTGTTTTTTCCGTCCTTGGGGGTGAGGTCAATGAAAGACTTTTCGTCTCCCTTGAGTATGCTTCCGTTCCTTAGGTCAGTCAACACATTGTCTGTCAGGAACTTTTCTCCGTTGTTACCCTTGAATCTCAGGCCAGAGCAGCCTTCCGGGAGAGAGGAGCACTCATATTCCATGAGACTGGTGATGTTTTTCAAGAGGCAATTCCCTGTTGCAGTATTTCCCGTTGACATCGCGATTCCGTCCGTCCCGGATGGGGAGAAGGTAAAGCCATCGGCACTTATTCTGAAGACATTTTCTGCCGGAAGAGGGTATATGGCAAAGAAGTCCTGGTCTTCGCTTATTTCGAATTCTATGAATGCGCTTCTTCCGCCCTCGGAGATGTCTTTGGCTTCAAGAACCCTCTTGACAATAAGATTGCCGTTCACGCTATTCCAGAGGCAGATGACTTCACCTGCATTGAATCGCACGGCCCCGTCGGCTCCCACAGCCTTGTTTTCCTCGAAGGTTACTGTGAATGACCGGACAATGCGAGACGGCGTTTCCTCAATGACACGCGTACAGCAGGCCAGGAGAAGAATCGCAGCAAATATGGCGAGAAGTCTTCCGGGTTTCATGATGGATATATTAGATGATATCTTCCCTTTCCCTCATATCCCTCACACGTAATTGTATTGATGAATTGCCTCTGTAATAATTCTCAACAATGGCATAACATACATCAAACGGGTTTCCTTCCTTGATGTAATCATGATAGTCGGCCATGTTGAATGCTATGGCAGGAATCTGATGATAAGGCTGTGATTCCTGAATCAGGTCCAGCTTGAGATGCACTCCGCCGGCTCCGACCTTGCGACCGCTGCCGGAATCATATACATTCTCCGTCATGAAGAGCGGGTTGTTGTTTCCCGGTCCAAAAGGCTGGAACTGTTTGAGTATCCTGAAGAATTTAGGGTTGATCTGGGCAAAATCGAGAGCGGCATCCACTTCCACCACCGGGGTGAGCATATCTGACGTTATTTTGCCGGCAATGAATCCGTCCATTCTGGAGGCGAATTCCTTCAGATTCTCTTCCCTCATTGTGAGGCCGGCGGCATATACATGGCCTCCGAAGTTCTCGAGGAGGTCGGCGCAGTTCTCGATTGCACCATAGAGGTCGAATCCGGCCACGCTTCTTGCCGACCCTGTGATGAAACCGTTGGATTTTGTGAGCACAACGGTAGGTTTGTAGTAAGCTTCCACAAGACGCGAGGCCACGATTCCAACCACACCCTTGTTCCACCTTGGGTTATAGACTATAGTCGCGTTCTCGCAGGCAAGGCAGTTCCCTGATTCCACCATTTCAAGGGCCTCCTGGGTAATTTCCCGGTCTATGCTCTTCCTCTCGTTATTGTTCTCGTTGATCTTCTCTCCTATGAGCATTGCCTCCTGGCTGTCCGTCGCCTTGAGAAGCTCTACGGCGAGTCTGCCGGATTCCATTCTTCCTGCGGCGTTGATGCGCGGACCTATCTTGAAGACAATGTCATCTATCGAAATGTGCCCCGGCTCCAGATTGGAGAGGTTGATCATCGCAAGAAGTCCCTTGCACGGGTTTTCGTTGAGCTGCTTAAGGCCGAAGTGCGCAAGCACCCTGTTTTCTCCCACCATAGTGACCAGGTCCGAGCTGATGCTCACGACAAGCAGGTCAAGCAGGGGAATGAGGCTCTCAAAGGCTATGCCGTATTTCTGAGAATAGGCCTGCACGAGCTTGAAGCCTACTCCGCAACCGCTGAGGTCGTCGAAAGGATAGTTGCAGTCCTCCCTTTTCGGGTCCAGGACGGCAACAGCCGCGGGAAGTGACTCTTCAGGAAGGTGGTGGTCGCAGATTATGACATCGAGGCCCTTCTGACGGGCATATTCCACCTTGTCTATGGCTTTGATGCCGCAGTCTAGTGTGATGATGAGTGTCACACCGTTCTCCGCTGCGTAGTCCAGACCCTTGTATGATACTCCATATCCTTCGTCATAGCGGTCCGGAATATAGAAATCAACCTTGTCCGTGAATCTGTGGATGAAAGAATATACCAAAGCTACAGCCGTGGTTCCGTCCACGTCGTAGTCTCCAAAAACCAGGATTCTTTCCCCTGTGGATATGGCACCGTGCAGTCTTTCCACCGCCTTGTCCATATCCTTCATCAGGAACGGGTCATGCAGGTTTTCGAGACTGGGACGGAAGAATGCCCTGGCCTGGCTGAAAGTCTCCACGCCGCGCTTGACCAGCAGTTCTGCGAGAACGCGGTCAATACCGACCTCGGCGGCAAGTCTGTCGACTTTCGCCTTGTCAGCGGGTTCTTTCAGTATCCATTTGCATTCTTTGGCCATATCTGTCTTGTTTACAAAAATTTCTTTATCTCTTCAGCGACTTCGCGGGCGCTTTTCCCGTCAGTATCCACGGTGTATGGTGCCTTCTCGTAAGTAGCCAGTCTCTTGGGATAGAGATCCGTGGAGAATACCGGTCTGGATGATGTGTCCGGTCCGACTCTCTTCACAATTGTCTCGAGGCTGGTTCGGAGATATATGCAAAAACTGTGCTCCAGAATTAGATTCTGTACGGAAGGCGTCATTATTGTTCCGCCTCCCAGAGCTATCACCATGTCCCTACCACTGACTTCGTTCATTACAAGCAGGTCCCTTATGGCCTCAGCCTCCATGAACCTGAATTTCTGCTCGCTTTCCGCAAATATCTCAGGTATGGTCTGCCCGGCCTTGTGGACTATGTATTCATCCAGGTCCACGAAAGGGAAACCCAGCATGGACGCCAGTTCCCTGCCAGTACTGCTTTTGCCGCAGCCCATGAATCCTGTGAGAGTTATAGTCATCAGAAAAGAGTAGGTTCTTCTATTTGAATATCTTCCATATCAGCCGGAATGTCGTCAGGAATCTCTATCTCAGGAAGTTCAACCTCAGGAGTCTCTACGTTGTCATCTTCTTTCACCAGAGGTTCTATGAAGCGTACGCTCTTGACGTCCTTGTCGTGGCATTTCTTTCCCTTGGCGCTGATTCCCTTCTTTGCTATCCATTCCTCGGCATCTATGTTCTCAGGCTCCCTGTGTGCGAACTTGCCGTCGAAGACGACCTCATATTGAGGATGCCTGTCATCGCTGAGCTCCACGAGGTAGGACTTGCTGCCTTCCGCGATGAAACTCATAGGGGTGTTGTCGCTTACAGTGAATGAGAACCTCTTGACGTAGAATGCCTTGGCATTACCGTCGTAATAGAGTGCCGTATAAGTCTTGTCAGGATTGAACTTCTCTATCTTGAGGAGATCTCCCTGATACTTGTTCACAAGGTCGAAAGAGGTGGTGTAGAATGTGCCGTTGGTGAAGATGGCCAGAACCTTGTCATCTGCGGCAAACTGGCCGAGATACAATCCGCGTCCGTCCTCATTGAGCTTCTGTATGTCAGAGTCAAACCAGATATCCTTGCCTGAGATGGTGCTTACGCCCTTGCTTCTGAGGCTGATTTTCTGTATGACGTTCTTGGTCACGAGGTTACCTCTTGCAGAGCGGCTCTTTATTGCCAGCTCGGCAAAGTCATACTCAAGGCTCGTCTTCTTCAGCATAGGCCTTGGCCTGAGCTGTACGCGTACAGTTTCCGCCTCTCCGTTGTGGTTGGCGGAGAACCACATTATCTGCGAACCGGCAGCTCCTGTGGTAATGTCATATTCCTTGTCTCTGGTGACCGAGGTGATGGCAAAGCGCTTGGCGTAATATATGGAAGTCTTGCCTTCCCTGTATATCACGTTGTATATGGTGCGTGTGTCATTCCTGTGGAATATGCCCACGTAGAGCAGACCTTTTCCGAAGAAGGCCTTCTGGTCAACCTTGGTGATGGAGTACTTTCCGTCGTTCCTTATGACTATGATTTCCGAGAGGTCGGAGCAGTCGCAGATGAACTCGCCTCCGTCGTCCTTCTTCAGCCCTATGCCTACGAAGCCCTCTGCCAGGTTTGCGTACAGCTTGGCGTTGTTGTTGACAACCTTTGTGGCTGAAATGGTCTCGAAACCGGTGAGCTCGGTGAGTCTCGGGAAGTCCTTCCCGTATTTTTTCTTGAGACTCTTGAACCAGTCTATGGTGAATCTGTCGATGTGGTCTATGTTGTCCTGCACTTCCTTCATCTCGGCTTCGATGGCAAGTATCTTCTCATCGAGGACCTTGGTGTCGAAACGTGAGATCTTGCGCACGGGCTTCTCGACGAGCTTGTCGATATCATCCATGGTGATCTCCCTGCGCAGCATGCCGGCGAACTCGTTCATCCTGTCCAGAATATCCTGCTTCTGGTCTTCCCAGGTCTTCTGGTTTCCTTCCAGGAGCTTATATATCTGGTTTTCGAAGAAGATGCGCTCAAGGGAGGTGTAGTGCCAGTTCTTCTCCAGCTCGGCCATTCTGTTGTTCAGCTGCTGGAGGAGAAGGTCCCTTGTGTGGAAGGTGCTGTATTCAAGGATCTCATTCACTGAAAGGAACTGAGGCTTGTCATCCCTGATCACGCAGGCATTAGGCGCTATCGTGGTCTCGCAATCTGTGAATGCGTACAGTGCATCTATGGTCTTGTCAGGGGAGACGTCGTTCGGAAGATGGATCATGATGTCCACCTTGTCGGTGGTCATGTCCTCGATCTTCTTGATCTTGATCTTTCCCTTGTCCTTGGCCTTGAGTATGGAGTCGATGAGGACATGAGTGGTCTTACCATAAGGAATCTCGGTGATGGCCACAGTGTTCTTGTCTATCTTCTCTATGCGTGCGCGTATCTTCACGCTGCCGCCACGCTTTCCGTTGAGGTACTTGCTGCAGTCTGCAAAGCCTCCGGTAGGGAAATCAGGGTACAGCTCGTACTCCTTTCCCTCGATTATGGCAATAGATGCGTCCAGGAGTTCGTTGAAGTTGTGCGGGAGTATCTTCGAGGACATACCCACACCGATTCCTTCGGTTCCCTGGGCGAGCAGGAGAGGGAAGCGCACCGGGAGCTCGGTAGGCTCCTGGTTGCGTCCGTCGTAGCTGCTCATGGTATTGGTGATGGAGTAGTCGAAGAGAACTTCCTTTGCGAACTTGGAAAGCCTTGCCTCGATGTATCGTGGAGCCGCGTTGGAGTCTCCCGTGAGTATGTTACCCCAGTTTCCCTGACAATCCACGGTAAGACCCTTCTGGCCCAGAGTAACGAGAGCTCCGAGGATAGACTGGTCTCCATGCGGATGGTACTGCATGGCCTGGCCGACGATGTTCGCCACCTTGGTGTAGGCCCCGTCGTCCATCCTGGCCATTGCATGCAGCACACGCCTCTGCACAGGCTTGAGTCCGTCCACTATGTGAGGGACGGCTCTGTGCAGTATGACGTATGACGCATAGTCAAGGTACCAGTCCTTGAACATGCCGGAGAGTTTGAATTTCCTGGCATCGGAGTTCAGCAGGCGGTCGTATTTGCCGCTTGCCTGGCTGTTGTCATCCAATTCGATGTCCTCATCCGCCTCTTCCGGCGTGCCGTCGATGATGTCCTCGTAGTCTTCGCTCATAATCTTATCAATCTTCGTATCCGAATCTGCGCAATTCTTTCCTGTCTTCCCTCCAGTCCGGGTCAACCTTCACATAAATGCTCAGGAAAACCTTTTTCTGGAAGAAATCCTCCATTTCGATGCGGGCCTGTGTCCCGACTTTCTTCAGGGCGGCGCCTTTCTTGCCGATGACGATTCCCTTCTGGGATTCCCTCATGACGTATATGACTGCGCTGATGTCATATCTCTCGGCTCCTTCCTTGAAACTCTCGATGCCCACCTCACAGCAATAAGGGATCTCCTCCTTGTAGTTGAGGAGAATCTTTTCCCTTATTATCTCCGAGGCGAAGAATCTCAGGTTCTTGTCCGTGAACGCGTCCTTGTCGTACCATGGCGGGCAGACGGGAAGTTTCTCCACTACAGCGTTGAGTATGCTGTCCAGGTTGAATCTTTCCTGGGCCGATGCCGGGATGATTACCGCCGCCGGCAACTGCTCCTTCCACCATTCCATCATCTCCACGACCTTCTGCTGCTCGCTGATGTCTATCTTGTTGATGACCAGGATGACAGGACATTCGATGTTTTTCAGCTTGCTGATGTACTCCTCATTCTTGTCTGCCTTTTCAATGGTGTCTGTGACATAGAGGATGATGTCCGCGTCACCCAGGGCGCCGTCCACGAAGTTCATCATGTTCTCCTGAAGCCTGTAGTTGGGCTTCAGGATACCCGGGGTGTCAGAATATACTATCTGCCAGTCCTCCCCGTTCACGATACCCATGATGCGGTGCCTGGTTGTCTGCGCCTTGGCGGTGACGATGCTGAGCTTCTCACCTACAAGGGCGTTCATGAGTGTAGACTTCCCGACGTTCGGGTTGCCTATGATATTTACAAAACCTGAGCGATGAGCCATTATACGTATGCCCCCATCTTAAGGATGTTAGCCTCTCCCTCAGAGAGGTATCTCCACTCTCCCTTCTTGAGTCCCTTCTTGGTGAGACCTGCGAAGTAAACACGGTCGAGGGCCTTTACGCTGTATCCGAGAGACTCGAAAATCCTGCGTACGATCCTGTTCTTTCCTGAATGGATCTCGATTCCGAGTTTGCGGTGGTCGTTCTGGTCTATGTATTCAAGCTCGTCAGCCTTTACCTCGCCGTCTGCGAGGGTTATGCCTGAAAGTATTGAGTTGAAGTCCTCCTCGCTGAGTGCCCTGTCGAGAGCCACCTGGTAGATCTTCTTCTTGTCGTATGAAGGGTGGGTGAGTCTCTCGGCCATCTCTCCGTCGTTGGTGAGCATAAGCACACCGGTGGTGTTCTTGTCAAGTCTTCCAACAGGGTAGACTCTTGTGGAAACACCCTTCACAAGGTCGATGACTGTCTTCTCTGCATGAGGGTCGCTCGCTGTGGTGACGTAGCCTGCAGGCTTGTTCATCACGATATAGACCTTCTCCTCGCCCTTAAGCCTTTCGCCGTTGAAGCGGATATCGTCTGTATAGATGTTGACCTTTGTTCCGAGCTCTGTCACAACCTCTCCATTCACTGTAACTACACCTGCCTGGATGAGTGTGTCTGCCTCGCGGCGTGAGCATACACCTGAATTTGCGATGAACTTGTTGAGTCTTACCTCATCACGTATCATCGTAGGTGCCATATCGTTGTCCGAGTAGTTTGCTTCGTCAACGATTGGGCGGCGGCTGATCATGCGGCTGATGCCCTCGTCTGTGTTTCTGTTGAATGCCGGTGCCGGACGGTTGAAGGATTTCTTAGGGCCGAAGCTCTTCTTGAAGCCTGGCTTGCCATCACCGAACGAGCGGCGCTGAGGGCGTCCCTCACCGAAGGACCTGTGCTCACCGTAAGACTTGTGCTCGCCGAACGACCTGCGCTCGCCGAAGCTTCTGCCTTCCCCTGATGATGGCCTTCCCTCGCCGAATGAGCGGCGCTGCGGGCGTCCCTCACCGAAGGATCTGTGCTCTCCGTAAGACTTGCGCTCACCGAAGCTTCTGCCTTCTCCTGATGCCGGCCTTCCCTCGCCGAATGAGCGGCGCTGCGGGCGTCCCTCACCGAAGGACCTGTGCTCACCGTAAGACTTGTGCTCGCCGAACGACCTGCGCTCGCCGAAGCTTCTGCCTTCCCCTGATGACGGTCTTCCCTCGCCGAATGAGCGGCGCTGCGGACGTCCTTCCCCGAAGGATCTGTGCTCTCCGGACGAGCGGCGCTCTCCGAAGCTCCTTCCTTCTCCTGAATGATATTCTACTCTCTCGCTGCGACTTCCCGTCCCAGCTGCTTTTCTTGGTCTAAGTTTTCGGCCTTCTTTTGTAAACTGCTCCATTGCTAGTTAAGATTAAAAATATAAGTAATTGTTCCCTCCTGCATTGCCGGCGCGTCTGCGCTCATATTGAAATGTGTTTCCATTGCCGCTTTTCGGGCTGCCGCCCAGAGGGTTTTATCTGTTACGGTGGTGCCATCGCCTCCCGGCACGGCTTTCTGGACATTGCCATAATTATCCACCCAAATTGTTACTACCACGGTCCCGCTTTCCTGTACTGTGTACTTTGGTCTCGGGATGTTGCCGACTGTGTTTCTGCCCTTAACATGGGCATTCGGCTTGCCGTCGGCCCTGCCGTTGTTCGTGTTTCCCAGCGCCTGCCCGGCCTTGAACTCTGACGAGGCTTCCTTGGCGGAATGCGGGCTGGTTATGCTGGTGTCTTTCTTTGCCATTCCCGGGAATGATGCCCTCGGGTCGAGCTTTGGCTCTTCCTTCGGCTCCGGTGCCGGCGTCTCTACGTCTCCGAAATTGTCCTGCTTTGTCTCAGGGGTGAGGTTCTCGGCCTTGGAGACGTTCGGGGACTGGCTTTTCTGCACGAGGTTCACCGCTTCCTTGCGGTCTATCTCCTCGGCCTGGGGCTCGCGTCCTCGGCGTTCCTGCACCTGAGGCATCACCTCCTCGTCATCGAAGTCGAGCAGAAAGGTGCTCTCCGGAGGTGGCGGGTAAATGTACTTGAGGCCGGAGAACGACACGGTGAGCAGTGCAGCCACGTGCACCGCCAGCGTAAGTACAACGCCTATTATGTTGCCGCGTATCTCTCCCGCTTCTCTTTTCATGCTATTCCGGTGATGTTGCGAGGATTACCTTGTAATGGTTCCTCTTGGCTATGTTCATTACCTGGACTATCTCTCCGATCGGAACGCTCTGGTCGGAGTAGATGGAGAAGGTAGGGTCTTCCTCTGTCTGGAGGAGTCCCACGAGCTCGTCTTCGACTTCACTGAGGTTGACGGGCGTTTCATCTCCATTGATATGGTAGGTGTACTTGTCGTTGCCCCAGTCCTTGATTGAAACGCTTGCCATAGGCTTGGCTCCAACCTGCCCTGTGCTCTTCGGGAGAAGAAGCTTGAGGGCGTTAGGGTTGACCAGGGTCGATGTCACCAGGAAGAATATGAGCAGGAGGAACACGATGTCCGTCATCGAGGACATCGAGAACGTCGGGTCTGCCTTTGTTATTCTCTTGAGTGCCATTATTCTTCTGTTTTTTCTTCGTCACCCTCTCCGAGTGCGTCCATGAGTTTGATGGTTGCTGTCTCCATGCTGTAGACCAGCTCGGAGATCTTGGCTGAGAGGAAGTTGTATCCGAAATATGCGAGGATACCTACGATAAGTCCTCCCACGGTGGTGATCATCGCTGTGTAGATACCGCTGGAGAGGAGGGTGATGTCAATGTTGTTCCCGGCCTTGGACATGTTGAAGAAGGCCTGTACCATACCTATGACGGTTCCGAGGAATCCGATCATAGGCGCGCCTCCCGCGATTGTGGCGAGGTAAGGGAGACCCTTCTCGAGCCTTGCGACCTCAAGGTTGCCCACGTTCTCAACGGCTGTCTGGATGTCTCCGAGAGGCTTGCCGATGCGCTGCAGACCAGCCTCGGTCATGCGTGCAACCGGTGTGTCATACATTGTGCAGAGCTTCACGGCAGACTTTACCTTGCCGTCATGCACGTAATCCCTGATGTCCATCATGAAATCCTTGTCAAGTTTTCCTGCCTGGCGTATCATCCACCACTTCTTTCCGAAGAGATAGATTGCTACGATGGACAGCAGAACGAGGACAACCATCAGCCATCCGCCTTTGGTGGCCATCTCAAAAAGGGACTCGGACATCTCCTGCTGCTGAGGCACGGCGGTGAATCCGTCTTCCAGTCCTGCTTGAAGTAAGTTGAAAAGCATATTCTTTGTTTTTTAGTTTTATTCTTATTCAAAAATCGGTCCTAATAACCGAATTTGCAAATATAACTAAAAAACGGCAGAAAGAAAACAGCTTGGACCTCGTCAGTAATCTATTTGGGAAAGGAAGAGAGCGTGTCCGGGAACAGACTCGCCGGCTGCACATCTGTCCCTTGATTCCAGCAGGGCATTCATCGATTCCACGGTCCTTTTCCCGCGGCCCACCTCGATGAGGGTCCCCACGATGGCTCTGACCATGTTGCGCAGAAAACGGTCTGCGCTGATCCTGAAATACAGATACTTGCCGTCGGGTTTTCCTTCGGGGAATATTCTGTCGCTGCCTATCTGGGGGGTGTAGCTGTACCAGCGGGCTTCGCTGATGGTGCATATCGAAGTCTTGTTGTCTGCCCCTGTCTTCTCGAAGCAGCTGAAATCATGCGTACCCAGAAGCAACTCCGCGGCCCGGTTCATGGCATCTACGTCAAGCTCCGGATAGGGATAGTGATATGAGAATTTTTGGGCAAAAGGGTTTTTCTCCCTATGTAAAAAATATGTATATTCGCGTTTTGTTGCATCAAAGCGTGCGTGAAACCCCTCTTCGACGGCTCTGACCTCGGTCACAGCCACGGAATGGGGCAGGATGGCATTCAATTTGTAGCGCAGTTGAACCGGATCAACTGTCCTGGTGCAGTCGAAATGGGCGATGTAGGCTACAGCGTTCACCGCCGTGTCCGTGCGCCCGGCGCCGGTAACTTTGATTCCGGGCTCCAGGAGCTTTGAAAGGGCCTCCTCCAGGCATTGCTGGACACTCGGAGCCGACGGCTGGGACTGCCAGCCGTTGAAATCCGAACCGTTGTATGACAATTTGATGATATATCGCATAGTTGGATACAAAAGTATTAAAATTATATGGAAAGTGTAAATATCAAAGAACTCAATGAGCGCATCCAGAAAGAGAGTGCGTTCGTCGATCTTCTGTCACTTGAGATGGGCAAGGTCATCGTGGGCCAGAAGCATCTGGTGGAGAACCTGATGATTGCCCTGCTTGCAAACGGACATATCCTTCTTGAAGGTATGCCTGGTCTTGCGAAGACATTGGCAATCAGTACCCTGTCCAAGGCTGTGAATGCCAAGTTCAGCAGAATCCAGTTCACCCCTGACCTCCTTCCTGCGGACGTCACCGGTACCCTCATCTACTCCCAGAAGAAAGAGGAGTTCGAGGTTCACCAGGGACCTATCTTCGCCAACTTCGTTCTGGCCGATGAGATCAACCGAGCTCCGGCAAAGGTGCAGTCAGCGCTGCTCGAGGCCATGCAGGAGCGTCAGGTGACCCTCGGGGACAAGACCTACAAACTTCCTAAGCCTTTCCTTGTGATGGCTACCCAGAACCCTGTGGAGCAGGAAGGAACCTACCCTCTTCCTGAGGCGCAGGTTGACCGTTTCATGCTGAAGGTAATCGTGGATTATCCGAAGAAGGAGGAGGAGAGACTTATAGTCAGGATGAACAACACCGGAGAGTTCCCTCAGCCTCAGGCCGTGGTCAGCCCGGAAGATATAGTCAGGGCCCGCGAGGTTGTGCGCGAGGTTTACATGGACGAGAAGATTGAAAGATATATCGTGGACCTTGTATACGCCACCCGTACCCCTGAGGAGTACGGACTCGCAGATCTCAAGGACCTTATCTCGTTCGGCGCCTCACCGCGTGCCAGCATTTCCCTCAGCATGGCTGCAAAGGCCTATGCCTTCATCAAGCGCCGCGGCTACGTGATCCCTGAGGACGTTCGTGCCGTGTGTCCGGAGGTGCTCCGCCACCGTATCGGTCTCAGCTATGAGGCTGAGGCAGAGAACGTAACAAGTGAGCAGATTATAGAAAAGGTTATAAATGCAGTCATCGTCCCATAACGCCACTGACCTGCTGAAGAAGGTCCGAAAGATAGAGATACGGACCAAGGCCCTCTCCCACCAGATTTTCGCGGGAGAGTACCATTCTGCGTTCAAGGGACGTGGAATGGCTTTCAGCGAGGTGAGGGAGTATCAGTGGGGAGACGACGTCCGCAGCATGGACTGGAACGTCACGGCCAGGCTGCGCAGCCCGTATGTGAAGGTCTTCGAGGAGGAGCGAGAACTCACTGTGGTCCTTCTGGTCGACGTGAGCCGTTCCGGACTTTTCGGAACCGTGGGAGGCACGCGCAGGGACCGCATCGCGGAGATTGCCGCCGTGCTTTCCTTCAGCGCCATTCTCAACAACGACAAGGTGGGAGCCCTGTTCTTCTCGGACCGGATAGAGAAATTCATCCCGCCCAAGAAGGGACGCTCGCACCTGCTGCACATCATCAGGGAGATGCTCGAGCTTCAGCCTTCTTCCGACGGCACGGACATAGGGGGTGCGCTGCGCTTCCTTACCAATGCCATCAAGAAGAAGTGCACGGCTTTCCTGCTCAGCGACATGCTTGACGTGGACAGGAACGGGGATGCCCGCTATGAGGATGCCCTCAAGGTTGCCGTGGGCCGGCATGACCTGTCCGTCATCAAGGTGACCGACCCTCTTGAAAAGGCCCTTCCTGCAGTCGGGCTCGTGCATGTCAAGGACAGCGAGTCGGGAGAATCTGCATGGATAAATACTGACAGCAGGAAAGTGCGGGATTCCTACAGCTCATGGTACAGGTCCGTGGCTGAGAGGGAGACACGCCTTTTCAATAGGTACAAGGTTGACAATGTGGAGATTTCCACTGATGGAGATTATGTAAAGGGGCTGATGGCCCTGTTCAACAAGAGATGAGCATTTTGACAGCCATACTTGCTATCCTTCTGGATATCATCCCTGCCGGAAAGGCGTACATGACGCCTTTGCAGCAGAGGGATTCCATTCTGATAGCAGACCAGATCGAGTACGGTTTCCGCCTGGACAGCGTCAAGGCCGGTACGGCGATCTCTCTTCCGGATTTCTCTCCGGCTTCCAATGATACGCTTACGCTTGTGAGCAACTGGCGCCTGGATACCCTGAAGATAAGGGGAAGCCGCAGGAAACCTGCTTCCAGGCTGTTCGACATAAGGGCCAGGGTGGTGCTGGCACCGTTCGAGGAGGGTAAATATCAGCTTCCGTCCATTCCGGTAAGGCGTGAGTACGGCAACATGGTGGATACCCTGGTTTTCGAGGGAATGGAATTGGATGTGAAGACCATGCCTGTAGATACAGCAACGTTCGAGATTCATGACATCAAGGGCCAGATGAAGTATCCTCTGACCTTCGCAGAAATAGCTCCGTGGCTCGCGCTGGCATGGCTGATTGCCGTGATCGTCATAGTGATTGTCTGCATCGTCAATATCAGGGCTTCCCGCGTGAAGCAGGCGGAGAAACCTCAGGACCCTGCTCATATCCTTGCCCTGCGCGAACTTGACAAGTTCAGGGGAGACAAGTTCTGGGCGGCAGACAAGCAGAAACATTTCTATTCAGGCGTGACGGATGTCCTCAAGGTATATATGGAGGACAGGTTCGGCATCGATGCTCCGGAAATGACTACGGCTGAGCTCTTCGATGCCCTGAAGAGGGAAGATGCTCTGACCCCTGAGCTTTACGGGGAGATGAAGGATCTTTTCGAGACGGCCGATTTTGTGAAGTTTGCAAAACTTACCGTTTCTGACGGGGACAACGCAAAGGTGCTGCCTCTTGCCGTCAGATTCGTAACAAGCACTTATCAGACAAATGACATTTGAGTATCCATATCTGCTCTGGCTGCTTGCAGTTCCCGCACTTCTGGTACTTCATTACCTGCTGCTGGAACTCAAGGGACGCAGGCCTCATTTCAGGGTGCCTGCCATAGCTCCGTGGAGCAGCGCCGGGACCTCTGTCCTGGCTTGGCTGAGGCACGTTCCCTTCCTGTTGAGGACCGTTGCCCTGGCCATGATAGTGGTGGCCCTTGCAAGGCCGAGGTCTTCGACCGAGGTTGAGAAGGTGGATTCGGAGGGAATAGACATCGTGCTGGCAATGGATGTTTCCACCAGTATGCTCGCGCGTGACTTCAATCCAGACCGAATCAGCGCCGCCAAGGACATCGCCATAGAGTTTATCGCGCAGAGACCATCGGACCGCATGGCTATCGTGGTCTTTGCCGGCGAGAGCTATACCCAATGCCCTCTTACAACGGACAGGGCGACCCTCATCAATATGATGAAGGAGGTGCAGACCGGTCTTATCGAGGACGGTACCGCAATAGGCAATGGCCTCGCCACAGCCGTTGCCAGAATAATGGATTCCGATGCTCCGAGCAGGGTGGTGATCCTTTTGACCGATGGTGTGAACAACAGTGGCGAGGTTTCTCCGCAGACGGCTGCCGAGATTGCAAAGTCCTACGGAATAAGGGTTTATACCATTGGGGTGGGAGCCAATGGAACCGCTCCGTATCCGGTCATGACCCCTTGGGGAGTGGAGATGCAGAATGTCAAGGTGGAGATTGACGAGGAGCTGCTGAAGGGTATTTCCTCCACCACCGGAGGGCGTTATTTCAGGGCCACGGACAACACCAAGCTCGCTGAGATCTATGCCGAGATCAACAAGATGGAGAAGGCAAGGACAACCATAGACAGTTTTCCTGTGTATAAGGAGCTGTTCGGCAGGTTCGCCATCGTAGCCCTTGTCTGTCTGCTTCTGGAACTGCTTGTGAGACTTTTATTGAGGAGGCTTCCGTAATGCTTGTTTTTGCTGATTACAAATATCTGTATCTTCTGATACTCATTCCTCTGATTCCCATCATTTATGGGGTGTTGAGGTCCCTGCGAAGCCGCAGGCTACGCAAGTTGGGAGATCCTGCACTTGTGTCTGCCCTCATGCCATCATGGTCAGGAGCCAAGGGCTGGTGGAGAATCATTCTTTTTGATCTGGCTCTTTTCTGCTTCATACTTGGAATCGCAAGACCTCAGATAGGCGCCAAGCTGGCCCAGAGGGAGACCAAGGGGGCGGAGATCATCATCTGCCTCGATGTGTCCAATTCCATGCTTGCCCAGGATTACTCTCCGGACAGGCTGTCAAGGGCGAAGCTTGCAATCTCCAGGCTCGTGGACAAGATGCAGGGAGACAGGATAGGTCTCATAGTCTTTGCCGGAACATCTTTTGTGCAGCTTCCTGTGACAACGGACTACGTTTCCGCGAAGATGTTCCTCAATTCGATTGACACTCAGTCGGTTCCGGTTCAGGGTACGGCTATGGGAGATGCCATCCTCACAGCTGCGAGGGGATTCAGTACCCAGAGCGACAAGAGCCGAGCGATCATTGTGATCACCGACGGAGAGAACCATGAGGACGACCCTGTGGACGCAGCCCGCACGGTTGCCGAGATGGGTATAAAGGTCTATACTATCGGTGTCGGCTCCCTTCAGGGACAGCCTATCCCCAAGGACGGTGAGCTCATGAAGGACAAGGATGGAAACATCGTGGTGACAAGGCTTGATGAGCACACTCTCAGGCAGGTTGCCGACGCCGGCAACGGTGCATATGTGCATGCCGGCAACGAGGAATTCGGTCTTAACCCCATCATTGCCGAGCTGAAGAAACTTGAGCAGGAGAAATTCAACTCCGTGGTATTCGAGGAATATGATGAGCAGTATATGTATTTCTTTGCAGCGGCTCTTTTCTTCCTTGTTCTGGAGATGCTGATAGGGGAGAGGAAAGCAAAAAGGAGATTGTTCGAATGAAAAGATTGATATTACTGACATTTTTGACCATGCTGTCTTTCTCTGTCTCCGCTCAGGTTGACAGAAGGGAGGTGCGGGCCGGCAACAGGAAGTTCCGCAAGGAGAACTTCAGGGAAGCGGAGATAGACTACAGGAAGGCTGTGGTCAAGGACTCCCTTTCACTTGCTGCCGGATACAATCTGGCATCCACACTTTACCGTCAGCAGGATTTCGAGGGGGCTGGCAAGGCGATGGAACCTTGCAAGACTTCCGCGGAGGCTGCCTCTGTACAGGATCGTGGCAATTATCATTACAATGCCGGGGATATTGCATTGCAGAAGAAGGATTACGCGGCTGCCGTGCAGGCTTTCAGGGAGTCTCTGCTGCTGAATCCTGGGGATTTGGATGCGAAGGAGAATTACATCTACGCCAAGAAGATGCTTGAAAATCAGCAGAATGGAGGCGGCTCTGACCAGAATCAGAACCAGTATCAGAATCAGAATCAGAATCAGAATCAGGACCAGGATCAGAACCAGAACCAGAATCAGGACCAAAACCAGGATCAGAATCAGAACCAAGATCAGAATAAAGACCAGAATCAGGGTCAGGATCAGAAGATTTCCCAGCAGCAGGCTCAGCAGATGCTGAATGCCATACAGGCCAAGGAAAAGGAAACGCAGGATAAGGTCAACAAGGAAAAAGCAGCCTTGTTGAAGTCAAAACAGAAAGAGAAGAACTGGTAATGAAAAGGATAGTATCAAGTTTATTGTTTTTCTTTGCGGCATTTGCCGTTGCCGCCGCCCAGGGTTCCGTTACCGTTAAGGTGCAGAATCTTGTGTCTGTGGATGAGCAGTTCAATGTGACCTTCGTCATAGAAGGGGATAATGCCCCATCTGAATTCTCGTGGAGCGAGGGTGATGATTTCCAATTGGTGTGGGGACCTCAGAGGGGCAGTTCCACATCGATAAGCATTGTCAACGGCAAGCGAACCAAGAGTTCCCAGACCACTTATACCTATATCCTCATGCCAAAGCGTACCGGAAAGTTCACACTCAACCCGGGCGTGGCAACAATCAAGGGTAATCAGGTCAGTTCGAAACGTGCGGTTGTAGAGGTTGTTTCCAACGGACAGTCCTCATCCTCTTCCCAGTCTTCCTCACAGTCAGACAATGCCGCTTCCACAGGAACTGTTTCAGGGGAGGATCTCTTCCTCCGCCTCACGTTGAGCAAGACCAATGTCATGGTGGGAGAGACGGTTTCCGCTACATTGAAACTGTACCAGAGGGTTAACATAGCCGGATTTGAGGACGCCAAGTTCCCTACTTTCAACGGTTTCTGGAGTCAGGAAGTCCAGGCTCCGACCAATATCGAATTCCACAGGGAGAATGTTGGTGACCTTATCTACAATGCGGCTGTGCTGAGGAGCTGGAACCTCGTGGCCCAGCAGTCAGGAGACATAAAGATAGACCCGGCCGAGCTTGTATGCCTTGTGAACATCAGGAGCAGGAACTCCGGTACGGGAAGCATTTTCGATTCTTTCTTCCAGGATGATTACCAGACCATAAGGAAGAGGGTCAGCACCAAACCTGTTACCATTCATGTTGCAGGCCTCCCGGCAGGAGCCCCATCCTCATTCTATGGTGGCGTGGGAAAATATTCCATGGAGGTAAGCCTCACGAGGGATTCCCTGAAGGCTCACGACGCCGCATCTTTGAAAGTGGCAGTTACCGGAACAGGAAACACCACCCTTCTTGAAGCTCCGAAGCTCAACTTCCCGCCGGATTTCGAGGTGTACGACGTGAAGGTCAGCGACATTTCCGGTGGAAAGCTGTTCGAGTATCCTTTCATCCCAAGGAGTTCCGGAGATTTCGTGATAGATCCGGTGAAGTACAGCTACTTTGACATTTCCTCACGCAAATACATCACCTTGGAAAGCAAGCCTCTGCATATCAGTGTGGCGCGCAATGGTGAACAGCAGGCATCGTCAGGTGCAGGTACTCTCGTTCAGGGACCTGTCAGAAGCGATGTCAAGGACCTTGGAAAGGACATCAGATTCGTATCCAAATCCCTTCCTTCCCTTGTCCCTCTCGGATCGTTCTTCGTGCTGTCGGCCGGATTCTTCATCATCCTTGCCGTGTTGATTCTCGTCTGCGTGCTCTTCTTCTTCGTTTATAGAAAATACCAGGCAGACAGGGCTGACGTTGCCGGCACACGCAACAGAAGCGCCAACAAGATGGCAAGGAAGCGTCTGGCAAAGGCCGGAGCCTACCTCTCTGACAATCTTTATACTGCATTCTACGAAGAACTGCACAGAGCCCTTCTGGGTTATGTTTCAGATAAGCTCACCATGGATGCTTCGGATATGAGCAAGGAGAATATCAGCGCAAGGCTTGTTGAAGGCGGTGTGCCTGAGGCTGTTGCACAGGACTTCGTGAAGCTTCTCGATGCATGCGAGTTTGCGCGCTATGCACCGGCCGAGGGTAACAAAGCCATGTCTGAGCATTATGAAACGGCGGTGAGCGTCATTTCACATATCGATTCATGTATGAAAAAGCGTAACAAGAACTCCATGGCTGCCTCAGCTGTGGCCCTGGTACTTGCACTTGGACTTGGCTCCAATGCCCTTGCCGCTGAAAATGCGCAGGTGGATTCCCTGTGGAATTCGGCTGTGGCTTCGTATACGGAGGGCGAGTGGGAGCAGGCCTTCAATGCCTGGAATGCAATCAACGCCATGGGACTAGAGTCTCCGCAGCTGTATTACAATATGGGCAATGCGGAGTATAAGATGGGTAATGTAGCCTCCGCCATCCTGTATTATGAAAGGTCGCTCAAACTTGACCCGTCAGATTCCAATGTGGAGTTCAACCTTACACTGGCAAGGTCCCAGGCCAAGGACAAGATAGAGGAAATACCGGAGTTCTTCCTCAAATCCTTTTTCAGGAACATAGGCTGGAAACTCTCTTCCAACGTTTGGGCTGTGGTGTTCATCCTGCTCTTCGCCGTCACCCTTGCCCTTCTTCTGGTCTTCCTGCTTTCCGCATCAACTGCAGCGAGAAAGACCTCGTTCATATGCGGAATAGTGAGCTGCGTGCTCTCCCTCCTCTGTCTTTTCTTCTCGATCTGGCAGAGACAGGATTACTTCAGAGCCGACGATGCCGTGGTCATGTCTGCAGTCTGCTCGGTAAAGAGCGCCCCGGGCAGCGGCAACTCCCAGGACCTTTTCATCCTTCATGAGGGGACAAAGGTCAAGGTACTCGATGAGGTTGGCGACTGGCGCAACATAGAGCTGGCGGATGGCCGCCAGGGATGGTTGAAGGAGACAGACATTGAGATTATCTGATACAGAATACAACAGACTGATAGAGAATCTGTTCAGCAAGCACCCGACTGTTCAGAAGTCGGGCTTCTCCGCATCTGCCTATAAGCCGGGGATTGCCGCCATGCTGGAATTCGCCGCCAGGCTTGGAAACCCTCAGGATTCCTACCGTACCATTCATGTGGCCGGGACCAACGGGAAGGGCTCTGTCAGCTCGATGCTTGCCGCATCTCTCGCTGCGCAGGGGCTCAGGGTAGGCCTTTACACCTCGCCGCATCTTCTGGATTTCCGCGAGAGGATGCGCAT
>JAGHUW010000172.1 GCA_018064625.1 Candidatus Cryptobacteroides equifaecalis
AATCTCCGCTATCATCTGCACAATTAATGTCACAAACAAATTTAACACAATAATATCTTATGACAAATTTTGTGTAGGAGCTTCACCCATATTTGCTTTTGAATAATATTATGAAATGACTTCTTTTATTATTTTGTGTTTTACCAAATATTGATAACTTTGTGCAAATGCTAAGTACCATCTCACCAAGAAAGCCGTCCTGGCCAAGCACGGTATTCAGTGGAATAGTCCGTCTGTAATGAACCCGGGCGTAATGTTCGATTAAAATATCCAAAATGAAGAAGATTAACTATAAAACCAGTGTAACTCTTCTGGTCGTACTGGCCAGCCTTGTATGCATACTTATTTGCTTGATGGTGATACGTATCTTCAGCCCTGGAGAAGAGGCCGTCGTCGGCATTTTTTCCTTGGCCGCAACACTTATTGGAACCATCTTCATCGCCATAGAGCTGAAAAACAATTCGGAAGTCACCTGCAGTGAGATGTTGATAAATCTGAACAATTACTTCCATGACAGCGACCGTCTGATGAAAGTATATGAAGTGCTGGAGAAGTGCAATGACGAGAAGGACTATACTGCCGGCCAGTGGAAAGATGTTTCCAGTGCCGAAGTCGCCCAGTACTGTACATTCTTCGAGAACCTCTTCCTCCTTTACAGACATCACATCGCCAGCATCGATGATCTGGATGATCTGTTCGGATACAGATTCTTCAGCTTCGTAAACAATCCTTACATTCAGGAGAAATACATATTCCCGACATCTTCGTCCTATGCCGAGATCTTCGAACTATACAAAGTCTGGATCAAGCACCGCTGTCAGGAGAACAACGGAGCCAAGGGATGGCAGCGTCATATTCCTTGTTCGGATTATATCATTCCGTATGAATATCTCGACAGGAAGCTTTATCTGTATGATTATGGTATCGAGACTTATAACAAGACTTTGAAAGTATTTGAGGCTAAAGGGAAGAGGTTCGTGATGCGCCAGCTCGGATTTGACAGCATCAGCACAATAATACGCCTTCAAAACAAGGTGGTGGATTACATTGAGGACAAAGATACATATTACGGTCTTTCACGTGCGGAAATCCTTGAATCCGTCCAGCTGGACTATGTGGCAGGCATTTTCAATGAGGATGATGAAATGGTTGCATTTGCCGTGATAGTGAACAACAGGACCGGAGGCAGAAGTCTCGCGGTCGATTTCGGGCTTGCACCAAACAAGTGCTTCACTTTTGATGCTGTATGCTCTGATCCGGAGTGGCGTGGCTTTGGTTTCCACAGGCAGTTCATCAAATGGACCGTGGAACTTTCAGAGTCCGCCGGTATCGGGAACATACTCGCTACCGTATCACCGGACAATGCTCCGAGCCGACTGAATTTCCTTGCCGAAGGATTTGTAGTCAAGGATACGAAGACAAAGTATTCGGGTCTCAAAAGAGACCTTTTGCTTAAGTGTGTAGCTGATTAATTGAAAGGATTCACTGTATGACTTGGCTTTTATCGGCATTACTGGTCTCTGCCATTTTCGTGGCGGCAGCCATCTCTCGGGGCCGTGCTTTTCGTTCTGTCGGACTATGCACTTGCCGTCAATATGTTTGTCACCGATATCCCATACGAGAAGTACATTATACTGGTGAGTTACTTCTCGGCCCAGCTGATGTTCTTCCTGACTACACGAAATCATAACAGATAGAAGACCACATTTACTACTTTTGGAATGCCATGAAACGAATCTTACTTTCCTCACTAATTCTTGCAATGGCCCTTTGTGCATCTGCACAGACCCATGACGTCAAAAAGGAGAAATTCACTCCATTCTACACCACAGAACAGGCTCCGAAACTCGAAAAGGTCCTTCCAGAACCACCATCTTACAACAGCACCCGCTACCAGGACGACTGGGCAATGTACCAGTGGGGCAAGTCAATCAGAGACACTGAAAGAGGGCAATTAGCAATAGAAGATGCCGGAATCTGTGCCGACTACTTCATGAAACGCTTCTCTCCTGCAATGGGCGTTGAGCTTACTCCGGAAAAGTATCCGCAACTTTTCAGGCTGCTAAGCAAGGCTCACAGAACAGAGCAGCAGGCAGGCGCAAGCGCAAAGAAACACTTTGCCCGGATACGCCCCTACCAGCAATTCCACGAACAGACAGCCGTTCCGGCGTCAGAAAACCCAACCGACTACACCAGCTACCCAAGCGGTCACACGCATGCATCATGGCTTGTAGGAATGATTCTCACTGCCATTGACCCGGAACATACGGAAGAAATTATGAAGATTGCCTACGAATTGGGGCAGAGCCGAGTCATCGTCGGCTTCCACTACCAGAGCGACATCGAAGCTGGCCGAATGGCAGGAAGCATCACCTTCGCCCGTCTGTGCGCGGAAGAAGAATTCCAAACGATGCTGAAAAAAGCTAGAAAGGAATTCAGCGAGAAGGACAGGTAATGAATCCACTGTATAACTAAAAAAAAACGATCATGGATCAACCCAAAGTGGAACGCACCTTGCGCCTGATGCGCCTGATGTCCGGCAATGTGTATTATACCGTAGAACAGCTTGCAAAGAAACTGGACACCTCGTACCGTAGCATATACCGATACATAGACACCTTCAAGGAGTGCGGTTTTGCCGTGGAGAAATTGCCAGGTTCCGTCTACAGGCTCATCAGCATGCCGTCCGGTTACAGAGACCTCAAGAAGCTCGTCTATTTCTCTGAGGAGGAGGCCAGAATCGTTGCCAATCTCATCGAGGGTCTTGACGAGACCAATACCCTCAAAAGCAATCTTTACAAGAAGCTCACGGCCATCTACGACTCGACCTCCATCAAGGAATATACCGGTTCCGCCAAGAACGCATCCAACGTGCAGTCACTCGGAAATGCGATGGCTGACAGGAAGCAGGTAATCCTGCACGACTATGCATCGGCATCTTCAAGCACGGTAAAGGACAGAGTGGTTGAGCCGTTCGAGTTCACAAACAACCACATTGATGTCTGGGCTTACGACGTGGAAAAGAAAGGTGTGCGTCTATTCAAGATTGCCCGAATAGGCTGGGTGGACATACTTCCGCAGGACTGGCAGTATGAATCTGAGCACAAGAAGGGTTACCTGGATGCCTTCCGAATGCAGAGCTTCACTCAGACCCGCGTAAGAATGGAACTGTCCATGAGAGCGAAGAACCTTCTGTGCGAGGAATTCCCACTGGCTGAGCCTGATATCAAAGAAATTGGCGGAAAATACATCTTCGACACAATGGTGAGTCGCATGGAAGGTGTGGGCAGGTTTGTCATGGGCCTGGCAAAAGACATAAAGATCATCGACTCCCCCGAGCTTGAGGCCTATGTCAAGGAGTTCGTCGCCGACATATCAAAATAGTCAAAGATTGACGGAATCTGTCAGTTCTTCTTCCCAACTTTGCAGCAATAAACAATTAACATCAATTGCTATGGAATCCATTTGCGGCTTATTGCTGTAATCAGGCCTTTCTCTATGGTGACACGCGTGTTCAGCTGGAAGAAGTCAGGCCTGCTTTTCTTCATCTTCTCAATGTACAGATTCTGGCCGGCACGGATGGTGTCCGATGGATCTTCCGGAAACTCTCCGCAGTCGATAATCATGAAGTCATCGGCAAGTGCCACTTCTGCCTTGCCCAGCTTCGAGTACGACGAATGGTCATCCCATTCCGTGCCCCGATAGGTCCCACCTCCGCTGCCCGACAGCCAGCAACCTCCCTCTTCGAGACCTCCGTTCACTTCCAGCATGCCATGCGCATTCCAGGCAAGTGTGGCAATCACGATCGGTTCCTGTCTGTAAACCAGTGTGTCACCTGTCTGCATCATTGATATGTCCACAGCGTCATACAGATCCTCGCTATACACTGTCATCCTCAGGCTCTTGCCAGTCCAGTCAAAATCATCGGGTGAGAATGCGGCAGGAACTGTGCAGTACTGCAGATTGTCCACATCGATGCCGGATGGCAGCGGTGCTATCCTCCTGTATACGTCTGCGACGTCCTCTATCATGGTCTGCCCGCCTTCATGCGAAATCTTTATCTTTTTCCTGAAGGTGATACCCATGTCTAAGGCTGTGTAGATATACCAGCCATCTCCTTCATCTTCTACATGGATCACGGACCGTTCCCTGCTGGGGCCATCCTGTGCACCGCTGCGGAATTTCCAAACGGCGTAACCCTCACCCTCATAGTCGTACTGCTCGGAGAGTTTCTCAAGAAGCCCTTCCGAACAGTGCTGCTCAAGGAATGTGTAATCCTCATACAGGTTGTTCTCATACATGTCACGGATGAACTCTCTGTCATCCGGACGTTGTGTGCATGCTGCTGCAAGCGCACATATGAACATTGAAATTATTGCTGTTCTCTTCATATACGTATTGCTTTTATTGTTCTTGACCTAGAGTGCCAGGCGCAATCCAAGGCTGTTGATCCAGAATCCTCTCGGTGTCTCATTGGGAAGCGACGGGTCGCACACGCTTGTTTGGCAGGAGGTCAGATCCTTTTCCCGTCCAGTGTGGAGATTTTGCGGATATCATCGCGATCCACCTCGAAACCCTCGATCATGAAGGTGCCTATAACTTCTCCGGTATCTCCGTTCTTGATGGTGTACACCATATCGTAGTTGCCTTCGCGGAGAATGAATGATACGGATTCGTTGGTGTCATAATAACCATCAATAGAAGAATAGACATCGGCGACGTCTTTCTCTCCGGTACGGAATATCCTGATGTCCGTAACATAATTGCGGGTAGTGTTCTTGAATTCCACATTACCCACAGGTATGCGGTTCATTGCCGGAATCAACAGTGTCACCTGGTCGGAAGGACTTTTGTATTCCACATTATTGCACTCGAAATCCTTCAAGCGATATACTATCTTCTCAGGATCATCCTTATCCTTCACGGTCATTGTGACCAAGCCTCGGAAATTGCCCTTCAGCTCTGGGCGCACCGTCACCTTCATATTCATTTTCCCGAATCCGTAATCCTTTGCGGAATACTCCCCGGGAGCCACGTGCCACACCCAGCTGAAATCGAAACGCTCATCATTTCGTGCCACTGCAGGTGAACAGTCCACTTCTACGGAATTGGTGATATTGTTGATTTGCTGGGAATAGAATATTGTCCTGTTGAAAGGATCAGTACTCATCTCAAACGTCCGATCCTGCAACACCTGTGAACTGCTGTCGTCCCAATTAAAGCCCACGCCCACACATCCCAGCCAGGTATTCTTCCATGTTGGCACGAGCTCGCCTTCGTCAGCCGTCTTGGCTTTGCCCACGGTGACCGCTCCTTGAAGCGTGAATGAAAAACCTTTGGTGTAGGTACGTTCTCCTATGGTTGTGGACGGCTCCGGGGTCACAAAGAATGTGACCTTGTCATTACTGACCGGCATGCCTTTTTCTGTAAGCAACTGGAAGTCAACATTCATCCTGGACATGAACCACGATGCATATTCCATATAATCCCATTTTCCGTTTTCTTCATCACTTTCGATCCAACCGCTATCCTTCATAACACGGCCATGTCTGAAGATTTCTGCATTATGGGCCACTACGTATCCAGATACCGCATAATAATCCCCGGATGTATTGCTGGATCCGAACACATATATAGGAAGTATCTCCACGTGAAGATCGATAAACTTGTCCACGTACACATGCGGAAATGTACACTTTACCTTAGCCGTTGGATAGTCGAGGAGCACTGTATCTGGAACCGACAGATTGAAGTATTCGTCATAGACCAGCTTCTCGCTTTGAATAATCTCCGGCTTTACATCTTGATAAGTGACAATCAGCTTTTCCTCTACATCCTTCTCGCATGCCGCGACGGCAGCGCACATGAGAACGACAGCGAGGATCACGTTTACCTTCTTCATGATATCATCCGATTATTTCGCCGTCCATTGACGACTTCTTGGTGGTCTCAGATGTTTCAATTTTCACATCTTTGATACGTCGCTTGCTGAGTAACTCACCTGTGTCACCGTCACGAATGCTGTATTCCACAGTGTAAACCCCGACAGGTATCTGGTAACGCTGAATCTGGTTCTTCTCGTATGCACCGTCATCCTTTGCAACCACATTTCCTCCGGCATCAGTGATGGTCAGGCCCTGCATGTACTGCGAGGATGTCGCCTTGATCTCCAGCACACCCGTACGGATGCGGTCCGGCATCACCACATTGAAGTAGTTGGTACGCTGGCTTTCGGCAAGCAGGTTGGCTGTCTTGAAATCACCCTCGCATGTCCATGTGGCATGACGCCATCTGCAGCCATATTCCGGATTCAAGGTGAACTCAAGCACAAATGAAGTATTCGTGTCATCGTCATGTGTATTGTTTACATGCCAGATCCAGGAAGCCTCACATTTCTGGTCAGAACGAGCGAGTGCAGGAATTGCATCTTCCGTGGAATCCTCCTCACGGTCATTGTTGCAGTGGAAGGTATAGGAGACCTTGCGATCACTTGGGCCTGTGCTCATCTCAATGCTCTGGTCGGCAACAGTGCGCGACTGGCTGTTGCTCCATGTGAAAGAAGCGCCAACTGTGATAACTGCGGTCGGCTTACCGGCCGAGATACCGAGCTGTCCATTACCGGAATATGTCCTGGTAAAACCCTTGTTGTAAGTCCTGCCGTCAGTGGTCGTCTCAGGGGTTGGAGTCTGGAAGAACGAAATCACATCACCACTGAGAGCCTTTCTGTCGGCAGTCAGCAGTCTGTATCCGATTTTGAGATGCTTGCCATAGAATACATGTGCCCATGTCCTCACCCAGCCATGCCACTTTTTGTATAAACCATACAGCGGCTTGTTGTGCGACACCACTTCAGTAGTGACGAAATAGTAGTCACCCTTGGTGTTGTTATTGAGCTCATATGAATAAAGTGGAGCTATATAGATGGTTACGTCTATGGTGGAGTGACGTGACACAAGGTCCTTATCTGATGCAGCCACATGACATATCTCATAATTGTCAGCACCTACATTAAAGGTTTTTGTGATACACTGGCAAAAGTTGGCATCAGTGATGCGCTTGGATATATCACCGTCAAAAGTCGGAACCTCCGCACTGGTGAGCTTCTGTCCTCCATTCTGGTTGACCCAGGAAACAAGTGAAGAAATCTTGGTATTCCAGAACTCTTTTGTATCGGATATGGCCACCGGTACTGCATTATAGTTTGTAAGGTCCTGGCGATCTTCCTTACTGCTTTCTGGAGACACATCTTCCTTGTGTTCTTCCTGAGATGCCTCAAAGACCCCCTTGACAAGAGGATTCTGCAGCTGGTAGCACGAGTAATGCTTGACGGCAATAAGCACGAGATCGTTGGCATCACCGGATCTGAGATATGCCGGTCCCCCGGCATAATTCCAGAATGCCTCGTGCGTCATTGCATCAGGGTGAAGTTCCATAATGATCTTTCCTTCCTGCCACGCCTTCTTCAGAACTTCCTTATTGGCGTCAAGTTCCGAAGAATTGACTACCAGAACATCAGCCTGATCCACACTCGATACTGTCGAGATGGCACGTGCCTGAATGGCCTGTCCTATCGTTGTGGCGCCCAGAGATCCCAGATAGCACATTTTTCTGCCAATACTCTCTGACGTCTCATACTCTATGGAATCAGTGATTTCCTTGATATCAAAGATTTCATTCTTATTACATGAACCAGCGCTCATAATCAGCGCAATGAGAGCCACGAAACAATACTTTCTCATAATAAAACCCAAATAACTTGACAGTGCAACAGCACAATCGTGAGTAAAGATATACAATTTTTTAAAGAAGTATGGAAATAAACGTCATTTGTCCTTTGGATTCGCTGAGGAAAGAGTTGCGTATCAGTTCCAACCCATCTTACAAATCTCTGATGTCTTCCAGCGTGATGTTGCTCAGCGAATGCCTATCGTACAGAGGGAGGAACGCCACCCTATTCGCCTGACTCTCAAGGGCTCGCTCGAAAAGGTTCCTCACGTAGCGGGCGTTGCCGAAGTCGGCCGGCTTCTGCGACACCACCTCCTCCAGCTTCGCCCTGACGAAGTCGCGCGCCTCGTCTGAGATCGTGTATTCGTAGTTTTCGAGCTGAAGCATGAAGATGTCGTGCAGGGCCGACGCCGAGTAGTCGTCGAAGTGTATGCGTCTGCTGAAGCGCGAGCGCAGGCCGGGGTTGGAGTCGATGAACTCCTCCATCTTGTCCGTGTAGCCCGCGAGGATGACGACGAGCTTGTCCCGGTCGTCCTCCATTCGCTTCAGAAGCGTCGATATAGCCTCTTGGCCAAAGTCTTCCTTGGACTTGCTCACAAGCGAATAGGCCTCGTCTATGAAGAGGACTCCCCCAAGGGCGCTGTCGATGATCTTGTTAGTTTTCACCGCAGTCTGGCCGACGTATTCGGCCACGAGCTTGGATCTGTCCGCCTCCACGAAGGCCGTGCCTTCCAGCAGGCCGAGCTCGTGATAGAGCTTGCCCATGATGCGGGCGACGGTAGTCTTGCCGGTGCCGGGATTGCCCGAGAAAACGCAGTGCAGGGACATTGGCGTATTTTTCAGCCCCACGGACTCGCGACGTGCCCTGACTATGGCATAGTTGGCAAGGTTATGCACCTCCTCCTTGACTTTCTCCAGGCCTATGAGCTGGTCGAGTTCCCTGATTGCCTCCGCGCCCTGGATTGATTCCTCCATATTCGTCATCTGCTTCCTGACGTTGTGAAGGGCAGCCATGTCCTTTACCTCCTTAACGCCCCCGTCGGCCCTATTCTGCCCCTGTGAGGTAGCTAGAAGCGTAGCAAGCCATCGGCTCTCCTCCGGGCTGATTGCTCCGTCGGCCTTGGCGATGACAGAGCAGACGCGGTACAGGGTGACGAGGTATTTTTTGCGGAGCTCCTGGGCCTGGTTTCTTTCAAGGACCGTAGCGATGAGGAAGTCCTGGTCTGAAGGCATGTCGTCTATCTTTATGCTGATGTTGGCCACAAGCTCATCCAGAGTCTCCCTGAGGGCCGATATGGTACCATCTATCAGGCTTCTGCTGAAGCTGCTGTTGTCCAGAAGGGGCGGGAATATGAACATGGACAGGGCAAGGGTTTCCTTCTTGTCGAAGGATGCCGTGTGACCCAGCAGTTTGTAGCATTTGATGATGTCGAAAAGGAACAATCCCTGGAGATCGGCGCTCTCATACAATGAAGGGTACATCAATTGGGCCGCCTCGCAGAAATCCTGCGTCCCTTCAAGGTCTTTCTGAAATGTGACAAGCCCCGTTACTGCCAGGGCCGTGGCCTCGTAATATTCATTCGTAACTCCGTCCATACTACTTTCTTCCGGTAATTTGCAAATATAGCAAGACTTTTTGCAAACCAAGTAGAAATAGTGACAGGTGCAGAGACGGTCAAGTCTTTGCACCTGTTTGAACCCATGATGTGGCTCACCAGGCCACTGAAATATTCCGCTAACCTACCGCGTCTATACCGTAAGTGATGCCGAATGTCAGGATAATGAGAAAGACCAGTATCGTAAGAGTCAGCGCAATAGCAAGGAGGCCTCTCCAAAGTGCTGACCACAACTTCATGCAATAAAGCTGCTTGTAGACCACAATAGGGACAAGCAGAAACAGCAGGTTGTCCAGAGATGTCGCTGCCGGATGGGGCATACCCACAGTCTCGGCAAGTTTCAGAATCATCGAAAATGTAAAATTAAGGCATGCGGCATATACCAGGGCACAGAAGTGTTCGGCAAGGTTGAGCTTCATGCAATCGGTACCGGCCGAAACGGAGTTCTCCGGCACAGTGATCTTCTTGCGGCTGAACAGCAGTGAGAACGGAAGCAAACACACGAAAGCAGAAAGCAGCGAGGATACGACCTTGTTGTTGAGCATCAGCGAAAGATTGGTAAAAAGAGCCGTCAAAGTATCTGAATGTACATTTTCGGCCATATATTCATCATTCATGATATAGATGCTGCCTGGTTCTATACCAAAAATAAAGATCACGAAAAGATAGATTGCCACCAGCGTGGAAAGAAGGCTCACCGGATGAACATAGCGGACTCTTTTGCCTGTGATGTAATCACGGACCAGATGGCCGGGGCGCCAGAATAGATTTCCCATGGTACGGAAGAACTTTCCGTCAAGCGAGGTGATTACCGCAAGAAGGCTCCGCACGGATTTTTTCACGCTGATTCTACCCGTTTCTGCCTTCTGCCCGCACTCCGGGCAATATTTTCCCGTGAAAACCGCACCACAATTCAGGCAAGTGCTTGCTACTTTGCCCGCATCCGTCAATTCACGTATTTCTTTTTCCTTATGTAACTTATTCATAGAATCTGAAACATATCTTTGGCTTAATGACGCCAGAGTAGGCCAACGCTTATCTGAAAATCGGTAATGAGTCGTCAGGCAGCAGGATGATTCTGGCCGATAATGATGTCCAGGACGGCGGCAATCTCCGTAGCGATGCGCGAGTTGTTGCTGCCGCAGTCCAAATAGATCACAGGAGCATCGATGCTGTCCGTCTTCAGCGCGACGGTCCAGCGGTGGACCTTGCGTGTAGTATGTGTGCCTATGCTGACGGAATCGCTTCCGGCCGACATCGCACCTACGAGGGCGCCTGTCTCCCCCGCTATCGCATGCCCCAGCAGCGCAGCTCCGGCCACCTCCCCCGCCCTGGGCGTCGTCACCGTCTCCACCCGGGACCTGGTCTCCAATCGGCCGTCATCCAGAAGGCTGTAAGCCTTGAGCGACGCATACGGCAGCGGCGTACCCTGGCACCAGAGGGTCTTCGTTTCCGGGAAGACTATGAAATGTCTCTTTGGAGACGAGCCGATTTCAAAGACGCGCTGCGCCTTCCCGTAGCTTGCCTCAAGTTCAGAGAGTTCCGCATCGAGCCTCTCCCTTAGGCCCTTGAGATAATTCAGACGCTCTTGCAGCTTTGCCTCATTGGCACTGCTGAAGCCGACATGGCTCAGGATAACGAAACAAGCTATTGGCACGCTGATGACACTTACTATCATACAATATGACGGGCCAGAGAAGAATATATCGCGGTCCCAACCCGTAGCGTATCCCACAGAAATGCATATGATGCATACAACGATTATCGCAATGGACAGCCCGATCTTTGTCCTGTCTGAGGAATTCATGACGGACAAACACTTCTTGTAATTAGATTCTTTCGTATTTAATACAATGACATTCTTGTCCTTCCCCTGCGAAAGCGCCGTGAAAAGCAAAAACAGAATGATTGTGGCCACCAACATCAGCATAGGACAAATATAGTGATATTTTATTATTTATACCCTGTGAATCATAGGCCCGAACCTTCTGGCGAGCCTGACAAGGATGAAATCAGGGATTATCTGAGAAAGTACGATGGCACAGCGGCTGCCGAGACCTGAAATCACGCGCTTCCGCCTGTTGAACATAGCCTTGATGGCGAGGGAGACGGCCTTCTGAGGGCTTACCATAACTCCAGTGGCAAGCATCAGACGGGTAGCCTTGTCTGAGAAATGGAAAAGAGGTGTATCCACAGCCCCGAAAATAGCGGTAGTAACACTCACACCGCTTCCTGCACACTCGATACGGAGTGAACGGGAGTAGTTTTTGACAAAGTGCTTGGTATTGCCGTACATGCCGATGAGCGGCCAGTCCATCCATGCGCTGATGGAACTGATATTCAAAACGTAGCCCTTCCCTCTTGCCTTCATCTTGGGCACGAACTCCCGGCACAAAAGAAGAGGGGTCACACAATGCAGCCGCATCATGGTATCGAGCTTTTCCGGGGCGGTGTCACAAATGGCCGACGTGAAGATCATCCCGGCATTGTTCACAAGAATGTCCACAGACGCTCCGGCCTGATCGGCAATGACCCCTATCCGCTGCGCAGCATCATGCACAGTGATATCCATACAGATTCTAATACATTCTGTACCAGAGAGTTCCGCCCCCAAAGCATCAAGCCCGTTGCCATTGATGTCAACGGCAATGATTCCATAACCAGCCTTCGCAAGTTGAAGGCAGTAATGGCGGCCCATTCCTGACGCAGCGCCGGTGACCAGTGCAAATGAAGGTCTTTGCATAATAATATACTATACCGCAACGCAGTCGTATCCGGCAAGCCATTTCCGGTACAGATACAACATCTCTTTCATTGCAACAAAGATACAAAATTTCTCAAATTTCCATATTGACGATAATTGTCAATATTTCACGATATTTTTGCATCATGAACAAAAGAACAAGGATATGACAAACATCGCAATCTTGGCTTTAGCCATCCTCATTGCCACAGCGGCAAACATTCTTACCTCGCCGAGGAACGAAGATAAGAACGAATCAGAAGTCGAACTCTAAAATAAGGAAAACATCATGGAATACTGGGAATTTTACAACAACACTGACGATGACGATCAGTAAAAGCATGGGGCCTATTAAAGGAGATTGCTGAGAATCGCGGCAATTGCGGTCTTTTGAGAAGAGTGGAGCATAGGAGATTCGAACTCCTGACCTCTTGCATGCCATGCAAGCGCTCTACCAGCTGAGCTAATACCCCGATTGCGGTGCAAATATATCAATAATTTTTGATATTACCATATATTTAAAGACCTTGCCTGCGTGTAAGGACGCATGGAGCGCCAAAGCAAAGAACAGGAATCTCTTTGTCAAAGACACTAAAAATCAGCCATTCTTGAGACTGGAGCCACATCGAGCGACGTTGTTTCCCCTGCAAGATAGTGATGGTAACCAGCAATGGCAATCATTGCCGCATTATCTGTAGTGAACTTGAACTCAGGAAGATAGGTGTTCCATCCGCGCTTGCGTCCCTCCTCCTCTACCCTGCGCCTGAGACCGCTGTTGGCAGACACGCCGCCTCCTATGGTGATCTCCTTGATGCCCGTCTGCTTTGCAGCCTTCACGAGCTTGTCCATCAGGATGTCTATCAGTGTCTTCTGGAAGGAAGCGCATATGTCTTCCTTGTTCTTTTCCATGAACTCCGGATCCTTTGCCATCTCGTCCCTCACGAAATAAAGCAGAGAGGTCTTGATGCCGCTGAAACTGTAGTCCAGCCCGGGAATCTGCGGCTTTGCAAACTTGAATCTGTTGGGGTCACCCTTGGCGGCAAGCTTGTCGATCACCGGTCCGCCCGGATATCCAAGACCCATCATCTTGGAGCATTTGTCGAAGGCCTCGCCCACCGCGTCATCTATCGTCTGCCCGAGTATCTCGAAGTGCAGAGGGTCGTCCACCCTGACTATCTGGGAGTTACCACCGCTCACAAGCAGGCACAGATACGGGAATGACGGCTCGCGCGGGGTGACGCCTGGCTGGCGCACGAAGTTGGCAAGTATGTGCCCCTGAAGATGGTTGACCATCACGATGGGAATGCCCAGTGCTACTCCCATAGCCTTTGCAAAGGATGTTCCCACCAGCAGCGAGCCAAGAAGGCCCGGTCCTCTGGTGAATGCTATGGCCGTAAGATCTTCCGGCTTTACTCCCGCCCTGCTCAGAGCCTCGCTCACAACCGGAACGATATTGAGCTCATGTGCCCTGGAAGCCAGTTCCGGCACAACTCCGCCATAACTTTTATGCACATCCTGCGACGCAATCACGTTGGAAAGCAGGCAACCGTCACTGATGACAGCGGCCGATGTATCGTCGCATGAAGATTCTATTCCCAGAATGATGTCTGCCATATCATTGATCCACGTTAAACAACACGCAAAAATAGCAAAATTATTGTTAAATTTGTAAGATTTGAATATGAGTGGAAAATCAAGACACGGCATAGCACGCAGAATAGTTGCGTTCATGGGGCTCCTTCTGCTCGGGGCTGCATTTGCACTCCAGTTGCCTGGAGTGCAGACAAGGCTTGCCGCAGTTGTACTTGAAAGACTCCACGGCATGTTCCATGGAAAGGTCACCGCTGGCTCAGTAAAGATTCAGCCGAACGGCAGCATTACCCTCAATGACGTGCTGGTGATAGACGACAATCCCTACACAGAGGACATAAACGATTGCGGCTGGGCACGCGTGGACACAGTAGCATATATCCGCAGTCTGAACGCCACGGTGCGACTGGGAACCCTTTTCAGCAAGGATGGCGTCAAAATAGGCAGGGCCAGCATAGACGGAGGCCTTCTACACCTTACGGCAGAACCCGGTCCCAGGGGAAACGGCAACCTCCAGAGGATTTTCAACCTGGTTCCGGACCCTTCCAAGCCAAGGAAGACCCCAACAGACACACCTCCTATTCTCAGCATTGGCAAGATAAGGATAAAAGACTTCCGCTTCCGCATGAACAACTTCCTCACCAAGATCCATTACAGTGGCTACGGGGTCGACTGGGGAGACATGGACATAACGGCAAGCGTTCTCAACGGCCACAATTTCCGCATAGACGGAACGGTGATGTCCGGAGTGTGCGACCACGCCGCGCTGAGCGAGAAATGCGGCCTGCAGATAAGCCACCTCAGCGGCAAGGCCCGCGCCGGCATGGGTAAGGTAACGGTCGAGAACTTTAAACTCCAGGACGAGCTGACCGACCTCACATTCAGCACTTTCCTGATGCTCTTCAATGACTCACATGACTTCTTGGACTACGTGAACAAAGTGCGCATGGTAGGAGACTTCGAGCCATCGAAGATAGCAATGGAGACCATAGCCTACTTCGGAGGCAAGTCACTCAAAGGCAACGGCATAGTATTCGACCTGAGCAAAGGTCATTTTGACGGCACCGTAGCGGATTTTACCATAGACAACATGGTTTTCCGCGACCTCACGAGCGGAGTCAGCGGAAGTCTGGACGGGCGCTGCACCGGCCTGCCGGACGCCGTGCATTTCAAGGTCGCAGCGCAGATGCATGACTTCCGTTTCACCACCTCGCAGCTCTCCACCTTCATCTCAGACTGGTCCAGCTCGAAGGTGAACCTGTCCTCCATAGCCAAAGGCAAGCATTTCACGCTGAACGCCAGGACAGACGGAGAGGTAAACAACCTTCACGTCAAGGGTCTCCTGGCCTCAGCAATGGGTAACGTAGCCCTGGACTGCCGCCTCAAGGACGTAGTGGACCTCACAAGGGCGCCGGGCGTGGGAGGAAGCCTGAGCAGCGAAAGCCTGGACCTCGGCCAGGTACTCGGCATACCCGAACTTGGCTCCGCAAGCTTCAGCACGAGCCTCTTCGGCTCTTTTCCAAAGGGCAGCACCGAGGCTGACATAGACTCTCTGCTTGTGCGCAGCGTGGTCTTCAAGGGCTACGAATATCACGATATCATGGCCAAGGGCTCACTTCACGACGGCAGGCTTGACGCCACAATAAGCAGTGCCGACGCCAACTGCGAGCTTGACGCCGCCGCATCCTTGGATCTGAAAAAAGATGACGACGGCAGCCGCTATCAGGCGACGGTGGACATACGCAAGGCCGACCTCGCCGCAATGAAACTGCTGACCACAAGGGAAAAGGCAGTCGTGAGTGCCATGCTCGACGCAGACGTAAGAATGAATCCGGACACCTTCATGGAAGGAAGGCTGACGCTGGACAAACTCAGCTACGCCGACCTTTCCGGGAAGAAGGACTTCAGCCAGATAAGGCTCGACGCCTCGCAGAAAGGGGCGATGCAGAGTTATGAGATCAGCTCCAATCTGCTGCAGGCATCGTATCTTGCCGACTGTCAGCCAGGTACCATTATAAAGAAGCTGAAGAGCCTCACGCTTGAAAGGGAGCTTGATGCCCTTTGCAAAAGCGAAGCTCAGCCAGTGGACAGCTGCCAGTGCGAGCTTCGCCTCAGCGTGGGTGAGATCAACAAGCTCCTTGGAGTGATAAGACCGGGGCTGTATATGGAGAAAGGCACGAGCCTCTCCGTCAGCACCGACCGAAACGACAGGATTTCGGCAAAGTTGCTTTCCGGCAGAATCGCAATGGGCCCCAACTTCCTCAAGGGGCTGAACCTCAGTCTGGACAATGCCGAGGAAAAGCTCTCGGCAAAGCTGGGTATAGCGGAGATCAAGGCCGGGGCTTATACATTTGCCAATCCTATGCTTTTAGCTGACGCCAGCGGAAACCACGTGAACGCCGCCCTTAATTTCGACGACGGCACAGAACTCGGCCGTGTGGCAAAGTTGAATCTCATGGCAGACCTCTTCAAGGAAGACGATGGCATGCTGGGCATAAGGCTTACCACCAAGGAATCCTTCCTGAAATACAGCGGAAGGCGGTGGGACTTTGCGCCATGTACCGTTGAAAAGACAAGGGATGGAATTTCCGTCAAAGGTTTCAGATTCAGCCACGACGACCAGGAACTGCTGCTTGAGGGAGGCTTCTCCAACACAGTGGAAGACACACTTTTCCTTAAGGTTAACGCGTTGAACCTCGCCCTCGTAGATACCTTCCTGAAGGACCCTTACAACATCAAAGGCATAGCTTCCGGCAGCGCCAGGATACTGTCCAGAAAGGAGAAGGGTACGGCCATGCTCATGAACATGCAGATGGACTCGCTCAGCGTGGGAAACACGGACGCGGGCAGCATCAACATGCGCAGTCTATGGGATACGGACAGGGACCGCATCTCCATCATGCTCAGAAACGTGGTGGGCGATCACGAGGCCATGCAGATACGCGGCCACTACACCCCGGAAAGCAAAAGACTTTTTGCTGACGCCAAGTTCGACAGTCTGGCTCTCTCCATACTGTCTCCTTTCATGAGGGACATCATGACCGAGACGGGAGGCAACCTGAGCGGAAACGTACGCGTGGAAGGAAAGATGGACAGCCTGGCCATCTCGAGCCATGGTATGCGTCTGGATGACGCAATGATAAGGCTGGCCTACACCGGCGTACCATATACTATAAGCGGCCCTATGGACATCACCAACGGAGGCATCTTCTTCGACAAGATACAGATCAAGGACGACAATATAGGCACAGCCACCCTCAAGGGCTCACTCAAGCATGAAAACCTGAAGAATATGAGGCTTGACGCCACCCTCGATTTTGACAAACTCAGAGTGATAGATACCCCGGATACGGGCAAAGAAAGCTTCTACGGCACCCTCTCGGCAAGCGGACACGCAAGCGTGAAGGGACCATTCAACGCACTGTCCATAGATGCAAGGGTAAGGACCGACGGTGACGGCCAGGTGCATGTACCTCTGTCCGGAAGCCTTTCGAGCTCCAGCGGCAAGCTGCTTACATATACCGAGCACAAAGAGTTCATAGACCCTTACGAGCTGATACTTGAAGAATACCTCAAGAAAAAGGGTACAAGAGGCAGCGACCTCAGAATAAAGGCGCACGTGGACATAACCCCGGAAGTCGTGGCTTTCATGGAAATAGACAAGTCAGCCGGCAATATCATAAACTTCAACGGTTCCGGCCAGGTGAACCTGGAACTCAGACCTTCCACCAGCCTTTTCAACCTGAACGGTGATTACGACATCCTCAGCGGTATGTACCACTTCGTCCTTCCAGGCATCATGAACAAGGACCTCGAGATACGCAACGGCAGCAGCGTGGCCTTCGGCGGCGACCTGATGGACACACGTATCAACCTTACTGCAACAAATACCATCAGGACCAGCCTTTCCAACCTCCTGTCCGACTCGGAGGCGGGTGGCGTGCGCAGAAACGTGGTCTGCGGACTTACCATAAGCGACAAGCTGCGCAACCCTAAGATCAATTTCTTCATAGACATTCCGGATCTGGATCCGGCACTCAAATCCGAGGTGCAGGGCAACCTGAACACGGAAGACAAGGTACAGAAGCAGTTCGTGGCCCTGCTGCTCATGGGTTCATTCCTTCCTAACGAACTTTCCGGTGTCTTCAACGGCACCAATATGATATATTCCAACCTTATGGAAGTGGTTTCCAGCCAGATGAGCAATATCCTCAAGAAACTGGACATCCCTCTGGACTTCGGTTTCAAGTATCAGGAGAACAGGTCCGGCAATAATGTATTCGACGTGGCTATGTCCACCCAGCTGTTCAACAACAGGGTTCTCGTGAGCGGAAGTCTTGGCAACAGACAGTTCAAAACTTCTTCGACCGCCACAAACGATGTGATAGGTGACATTGACATTCAGGTCAAACTGGACAAACTTGGCCGATATAACATAACCTTATTCTCACATTCGGCTGATGAGAGGACGAACTTCCTTGACTACAGCCAGAGAAATGGTATTGGTTTCAGTTTCCAGAAGGAATTCAAGGCCAGGAAGAAGAGAAAGATGACTGAAGATAAAGAAGAAGTTATAATAAAGATAGATGATGAGTCAGGGAAAACTGTATCTGATACCCTCGCCTCTGGGAGAAAACGATCCAAAAGAGGTAATACCAGAGTACGTGCTCGAAAAGGCATGCAGCCTTAGCTGCTTTATAGCCGAGGATGTTCGCACGGTGCGCCGCTTTCTCTCCGCCTACGGACTCAAGGGGCGCATTGCCGAGTTGGAGTTCCACGAGCTCAACGAGCATACCTCGGACCAGGAGATAGAGGCAATGCTCTCGCTTTTGAGCAGGGGCGACGTGGGTCTCATGTCCGAGGCGGGGCTCCCCGCCGTGGCTGACCCCGGAGCAGACCTCGTGGCACTTTGCCACAGCCACGGCATCGAGGTGGTCCCTCTCGTGGGCCCTTCTTCCCTCATGCTCGCGTTGATGGGCTCCGGTCTCAACGGACAGTCTTTCGCATTCAAGGGCTATCTCCCCGCAAAGACCGACGAGAGACGCAATGCCATCAAGGGCATGGAAAAGACCTCGGCCCAGCTGAAGCAGTCACAGATTCTCATTGAGACACCATACCGCAACGACGCCCTTTTCCAGGATCTCGTAAGGGAACTCAACCCCAAGACCAGGATATGCGTAGCTGCAGACATAACACTCCCCTCCCAGTTCATCAGGACGATGAGCGCCGCCCAGTGGAAAAGACAGGAAGGGTTCACTATTGGCAAGCGCCCGTGCGTATTCATAGTTCTCGCTTAAGATGAAGGCAAAACTCACATTTCTTGGAACAGGGACATCTTCAGGGGTCCCTATGCTTGGCTGCGACTGCCCTGTCTGCACTTCCACCGATCCGCGTGACAACAGACTGAGGGCCAGCGCATTCGTAGAATACGGAGGATTGAGCATCCTTGTGGACTGCGGCCCGGATTTCCGTCAGGAAGCCCTCAGAGCCGGCATCACCCACATAGACGGCATCCTCCTGACCCACAATCACATGGATCATATAGGAGGTTTGGACGACACCCGTTCGTTGAACCTCAAGGAGAAACACCCGGTGAACATCTATTGCGAGGAATACGTGGAGGACACACTCAGACGAATGTACAGCTATGCCTTTGCAGAGCCGAGGTATCCTGGCGCTCCCGAGTGGAGAGTACACAGGATAGACCCGGACAAGCCTTTCCTCGTATATTCCAACGCGGGTGACGAGATTCTCGAGTGGGAGAAGGGCTTCGGTTACAGGCACAGCGAGGCCGTGTCCGACGTGGAGATTCCGGACCCTGTAGAGGTTATTCCTATTCACGGATATCATCTCAAGAACAAGGGCATTTCCGTGCTTGGATACCGTTTTGGCAACATCGCCTACCTCACGGACATGAATCTAATCGAGGATTCGGAGATAGAGAAGCTCAAGGGCGTGGATGCCGTCACGATCAACTGTGTGAAGATAGGTACACACAATTCTCATTTCTCCCTCCAGGAGTGCCTTGATTTCTTTGAAAAGGTGAAGGCAAAGAAGTCTTACATCACCCATCTCTCTCACCTTCTGCCAAAGTACACTGAGTTTGCGCAGATGCTGCCTGAGGGAGTTTACCCTGCTTACGACGGTCTTGTGATAGAATGATGAAAGAGAAAAACGGAACTCCATCCTGGGCGGTATCCCTGATACCCTTCATGGTACTTGTTGCCATGCTTATACCCATCGTCGCAATCTTTGGCTCCGATGCCCTTTCCGGTGCTAGCGAAGTCGCACTTTTGGTAGCCGCATCCTGCGCCATTGCCATTTCAATGCTGGCCTACGGCACGCCCTGGAAAAAGATCGAGTCCGCCATCTCAGACAATTTCAAGTCCATTGCCCCGGCTCTGCTTATTCTCCTGATGATAGGTGCGCTTTCCGGTGCCTGGATGGTCAGCGGCATAGTGCCTACCCTCATCAGCTATGGCATGAAAATTCTTTCACCGAAAATCTTCCTCTTTGCCTGCTGCCTTATCAGCGCTGCCGTTTCGCTGCTGACCGGCAGTTCATGGACAACCATAGCAACCATAGGAGTGGCCCTTGTGGGCATTGGTCAGGCAATGGGATTCAGCAGCGGATGGACGGCCGGAGCAATTATCTCGGGAGCCTATTTCGGAGACAAGATCTCCCCTCTTTCCGACACCACGGTCCTTGCCAGTTCTTCCGCCGGCACTGAGCTTTTCAAGCATATACGCTACATGCTCATAACCACGGTACCGTCCATCAGCATCTCTCTGGTCATCTTCCTGATTGCAAGCCTGGTGCTGAGCCCTTCAAACGCTGATATGGAGGAGTCCTTCAGTGCAGCTTTGGCAGGTACCTTCAACATGTCTCCATTGCTGATGGTGGTTCCGGTTTTCACGGGATTTCTTATTGCAAAGAAAGTTCCTTCAGTGATCACCCTCTTTGCCGGGGCCATTGCTGCCCTTGTGGCTGCGCTGATTGCCCAGCCGGACATCATTGCAGGCATAGGAGGAAGCGACGGCCTGAACGCAGTATCAGCATTCAAGGGCTGTCTTGTAAGCATTTACGGAAGTACTGCCATAGAAACGGGGAATGAGGCTCTGAATTCTCTCGTTGCCACAAGGGGTATGACTGGAATGTTCAATACCGTTTTCCTCATCATCTGCGCAGTGACTTTCGGTGGCGTGATGTCCGGCAGCGGTATGGTCCAGAGCATTACGGATGCCATTATCAAACTGCTGCACAGACGCACCAGTACCGTGGCGGCAACTGTTGTGGGAGGTGTGGCCGCCAACATGATCACAGGAGACCAGTATCTTTCAATCCTCCTGACCACAAGTCTTTTCAAAAAGCTTTACAACGAGAAGGGTTACGAGAACCGTCTGCTCAGCCGTTCCGTGGAGGACTCTGCCACAGTCACTTCCGTTCTCATCCCATGGAACAGCTGCGGTATGACGCAGGCTACCGTGCTCATGGTTCCTACCATAAGTTATCTCCCTTATTGTTTCTTCAATCTGATTTCCCCTCTGATGTCTATCCTGATTGCCGCCACCGGCTACAAGATAACATCTACCAAGCTGTTGACAAGAGACGCATCGTAAGCTCTGTCCACACGGATGTAGTTCCCGGTGTAGCCTTCCATGCGGCCTATTCTGTTGGATGATTCGAACAGAACCTGAGTGTGCACTCCCTTGTTCTGTTTCACAAAGTCATCATGAAGGCGAGCGCACAGTTCCTCCAGACGCGCAACCCTCTCATCCTTGACCGGTTCCGGAATCTGACAAGGCATTTCAGCAGCAGGGGTCCCAGGCCTTCTGGAATAAGGGAATACATGGATGAATGCAGGTTTGAGCCTCTCTATGAAATCATATGTCTTCATGAAAAGTTCCTCTGTCTCACCAGGCAGGCCCACCATAACGTCTATGCCGAAGAAAACCTTCGGAGCCCCGGGAGTTTCGAGCTTCTTTCTTATGTATTCTATCCTGTCCCTGAAGAATTCGGTAGTATAGTGGCGCCCCATCTTTTCCAGGAGTTCGTCGCAGCCGGTCTGCAGAGGGATGTGAAAATGCGGCTGCACCTTTGTGCCCGTGGCAATCCAGTCCACAATCTCTTCTGTTATCAGGTTGGGCTCTATACTCGATATGCGGTAACGTTCTATGCCTTCAACCTCGTTCAGGGCCTTCAGCAGGTCAAGGAAGCTCTCCCCTGTCGTGCGGCCGTAGTCACCCGTATTAACTCCCGTCAGCACCACTTCCTTGATGCCCTGTGCAGCAATTTCCTTTGCCTGGCAGAT
>JAGHUW010000192.1 GCA_018064625.1 Candidatus Cryptobacteroides equifaecalis
TAGTCTTTCATATTCGATTTTTAGTGCTATCTTTGCAGTGCGATTCCGCGCACTTCAAAGATAGCTCGCGGTTTCAAGTGTGCTTGGTACCACTGAAAAAACAAGAAAGAAATGAAGACTAAATTTTCCGCCACCTTCCTGTGGCTTGCTGCGACCTTCTGCGTCTGCCTCATCGTATCCAACATCTTTGTACCCAGAACCTGGCAATTGGGCTCATTGCCTTTCCAGCTTTCCGGAGCAATAGTGCTCTTTCCCATCTCCTACATCATAAATGACCTGCTTACTGAGGTCTATGGCTACAGAAAGGCCAGGTTTGTAATCTGGATGGGATTCATACTCAGCGCATTCATTGCGCTCATGTCTCAGCTCGTGACCATGCTTCCGGATCCCATGACTCCGGAGAACAAACAGATATCAGACAATTTCAACAGTCTTTTCCGCATGGTTCCCAGGTCCACCCTGGCATCCCTGCTTGCATTCATCGTGGGCTCGAGCGTAAATGCCTGGATCATGAGTGCCATGAAGGTGGCCACAAAGGGCAAAGGTTTCGGTTGGCGTGCGATAATCTCCACCCTTGGCGGAGAGGCTGTGGATTCTCTCATCTTCTTCCCACTGGCACTTTCCGGCATACTTCCGGCCAGGGTCATGCTCAACCTGGTGATCACACAGGTCGTTGCGAAGACTTTCTATGAGATTCTCGTCCTTCCTTTTACCACAGTTATCGTGAAGAAGGTAAAGCAGATTGAAGGTGAAGATACCTACGACGAGCAGATATCCTACAATCCTTTCAAGCTTAAAGACATGTAACAGGGCCTCAGATGGCCTCTACAAGCATCATTGCGAATATTCCGGCGGTCACTGCCATGGCAGCAATGCTCTTGTTGCCGTGTGAGTAGGCTGCCGGTATCATTTCCTCGAACACTACATAGATGAGGGATGCTCCCGAGAATGCGAGCATTATTGCGAAGAAGACCTCTGAAATGGATCCAAGGCCGTATCCGAGCCATACTCCGCCCACTTCCAGTACCACAAGCGCAAGCGCTATGAGCAGTGTCTTCAGGCGTGACACTCCGGCCAGCAGAAGGGGAGCTATGATAGCCATGCCTTCCGGTATGCTGTGAAGGGCTATACCCAGGGTTACGGTCCATGCCGCTGTGGTATCCTCGGCGTTGAAACCAACTCCTGTGGCTATGCCGTCAGGAATCTTGTGCAGGGCTATTGCAAGGACAAAGAGCGAGGCTGCCTCAATGCGGTTATCATGTCCGTGATGAGGTACGGCGTGGTGCATGAGCTTCATGAAGACAAGGCCCAGCACGGCCCCGCCGAGTGCTATCCACCAGTTTCCTTCACCTGCAGCCTCAAAGGCTTCCGGGAGTATCTCTATGCAGCTGACGCCAAGCATGAAGCCCGCGCAGAAACCGAGTATCCTGTCATTCCACTTGTCTGGGACGTTTTTTATGAAGAAACCGAGACCAACTCCTATGAATGTGGCGAGAGCAAGTCCCGCAGCCGATAACCAAACTTGAATCATAATACAAAAATAGAAAAATTATTTGCATATTTGCGTCTGCTTATGAACGAACACGATACACAGGAGTCAAAAGCTTTGGCATTTGCCGCTGAAGTGGGCCATCTCATGCTTGAGAACGGTGCGGAGATTTCCAGGGTCGAGGAGACCATGGAAAGGATCGCAACCTGCTTCGGCGTGGATTCCAAGGATTTCTTTGTTCTCAGCAACGGAATCTTCACCACAGGGCGTTCGTACGCCAAGGTGCTCTTCATCCCTTTCAAGGGAACGCAACTACAGAAGGTCGTGGAGGCTAACAGACTCTCAAGAGATGTTGCCGCCGGAAAACTCAGCCTTGACCAGGCTCAGGAACGTCTTGAGGAAATACGCAACATGAAAGGGGAGAAGCCGGCCATTCAGATACTTGCGTCAGCTGTGGGAAGCGGATGTTTCTGCGCCATCTTCGGCGGAAGCCTCATGGACTGTTCTGCTGCGTTCGTCATAGGCATGCTTCTGTGGGCATTCGTGATCCTTGCAGGAAGGAAGAACATCTCCAAGATATTCAGCAATATTGCCGGAGCGGCCATTGTGACTATGCTCTGCATACTGTTCTGCGGCATAGGTTTCGGCCATTCGATCAGCCATGTCCTTGTGGGCTCTCTCATACCTCTGGTGCCCGGAGTTCCTTTTACCAACGGCATCAAGGACCTGGCCAATGAGGATTACATAGCCGGAACCACGAGGCTTCTGGATGCCCTGCTGGTATTCTTCTGCATAGCCATGGGCGTTTCGCTCGTGCTCATCACATACAGCCACATCACGGGAGGGATGATCAGTCTGTGAACGGGATAGATTTCATAACCTTGAGCGTTGCCGGGCAGATAGTTGCGGCCTTCTTCGGAACAGTCGCCTTCTCCATACTCTTTGGAGTGCCGCGCCGCTATTACATACACTGCGGAGTATGCGGAATGCTTGGCTGGACCTTCTATATTGTCCTCTTCAGATATGCCGGATTCTCAGAGGCTGAGGCAACACTCTGCGGTACCATACTCGTTGCCCTTCTTTCCAGATTCATGGCGGTGTGGTTCAAGTGCCCGACGACCGTTTTCCTGATTACCGGAATCTTCCCTATGGTTCCCGGAGGTGGAATCTACTGGACCATCTTCTATCTTGTTTCAGGACAGCTAAGGCATGCCCTCAGCAGTGGCAGCACCGCTCTCATGGTGACCATTGCAATAGTCTTCGGTATAATTCTGGTAAACGAGATCCCCGGACGATTCTTCAAATCACTCAGCGTCCGCTAAGGCTTCCTGAATCTTCTCTACGGAATACAGGTGCTTTGCCAGCACTGTCCCGTCTGCAGCTACGAGGAACACCTCAGGGCTGTGCCTGATGGCGAAGACTTCTCCGTTCAGCTTTGGATTGATGTCGAATGCAGCCTTTACAATGCTGAGGTCTGCGGGGAGCTCGGTCTCGGACAGTTCCTCCATAAGCTCTTTGCAGGCATTGCATTTGGTGTCGTAGAGTATCAGCAGCCGCTTTCCCTTTATGTCGCTGAATTTTATCCTGACTCCGTCCTCTCCCTTGAAGCTGAACTCTTCCAT
>JAGHUW010000190.1 GCA_018064625.1 Candidatus Cryptobacteroides equifaecalis
TCATAAAGAGCTCCTGGAAATACGAGGGAGATACATGGACATGGACTTTCACCATCCCTGAGGGAGCAAGTGCAAGCGTTACACTTCCTTGTGAGATGGAATCATCTGAATACCAGGCCGGAACATACACGATCACGAAAGGACTGGAGTAATCCGGCTGAAGGGAACTATTTTCTCTTTGGATTTTTTGGGAACCAGCCGCGCTCCACTCGCTTTTCCTGAGCGAACAGCTCAAAGATGGACCAGAAAGAGCTGAAGCCGGCTACTCCCAGAATGGAGGACAGGACGATTCCGTGCACAAGCATGGAAGCGACGCAGAAAGCAATGCCTACGAGGGCGAACACCCACCAGCACTTCTTTCCCCAATAATACTCGGCCTTGATGACTATGGGATGAAAAATACCTATGAGAAAGAAAGCTGCCGCCCCTAAAACTATTCCGGAAAACATCATAAGTGCAAATATACGTATAATTATACTTATTCTTGCCAACCATGATTCCTGACATTGATTTCATACAGACCTGCTTCGGACGTTTCAACGCCCAGATCTTCGGCGGCAGCCTCCCGATACCGCCGCTGAAGCTCACCAGAGCCGCATCCTTCTTCGGGAAGGTCCATTACCGCAGACACAGGAATCTTCTGGGGAAAGAGATCAAAAGCGACTTCGAAATCAGGATCAGCACCAGCTTCGACCTCCCGGAACGGGAGTGGGAAGACGTCATCATCCACGAAATGCTGCATTACTACATAGACCTCAACGGAATCAGGGACAGTTCAGCTCACGGCCCTGTCTTCCGCTCCATGATGCAGCAGATCAATGAAAAGTACGGCAGGCAGCTGACAGTCTCAAAAAGGACGGCGGTCCCGCGCCAGCGCAGAAAAAGGACTGGGGCAAGCACCTTCTGCATATCAATTCTGAGCGACGGCAGCAGAGGGATCACCATCTGCAGCCCAGCCAGGGTCAGCTACATGAAACGCTATCTCCCAAGATATTACAGGCTGCAGCAGATGCATTGGCACAGCCTGGAAAGCAGCGTACTGGACCGCTACCCCAAAAGCATCAAGCCACGGATCTACAGACTGCGGGACGAGGACTACCTGAAACTGCAGGAAGCCCTTATTCAGGCTGAAGCTCAAGCCAGCGCAGTTCCAGCAGATCAATCTCGTCCATGACGGACTGTATCTCCTTCGAGGCTTCCGTCATCTGCTCAAAGCTGAGTGAACCGCTGCTCATGCTTGCCTCAAGCTCCGCCTTTCGCGCCTCGAGCCGAGGGAGGGACTCCTCGATGGCCTCAAGCTCCTTCTGCTCCTTGTAGCTGAGTTTTTTCTTCACCGGTGCCGGAGCGGCGGCAGCCTTGACAGGCGCCGGAGCGGCCTTGGCCTTCTCCTCTGCCTTGCGCGCAGCCTCGTAGTCCTTGATATAGGCCCTGTACTCGCTGAAGCTGCCCACGAAATCCTTCACCACTCCATCCCCGCAGAATACGAGCAGATGGTCAACCACCCTGTCAAGGAAGTGGCGGTCATGGGAAACGACGAGCAGCGAGCCCTTGAACTCCCTGAGATATTCCTCCAGGATGTTCATCGTGATGATATCGAGGTCGTTCGTTGGCTCGTCGAGAATGAGGAGATTAGGCTCCTGCATGAGGATCGTGAGCAGGTAGAGCCTGCGCTTCTCTCCCCCGGAAAGACGGCTCACACGGGTGGAGAGCATGTCGTGAGGGAAGAGGAAACGGCCCAGCAAGCGCGTGTCGTTCACTGTCTCCAGCACTGTCTGCTCCTCATCCACCAGAAGCCCCTGCTGATGATAATAGCCTATCCTGAGGGACTCTCCCCTCTCCACGACGCCGTTCAGCTTCAGGTAGCCCAGAGTCTGCTCATCCCCTACCAGGACATTGAGGAAGGTGGACTTGCCTATTCCGTTGCGCCCCACTATGCCCAGATGGTCGTAACGTTGGAAATTGTATGTGAAATCCTTCAGAAGGCACTGATTCTGCCAGTAATACTCCAATCCACGGCATTCTATTATCTTGGAGCCCAGGCGGCTCGCGGCACCCACGCCCTCCATCGTTATCTGCTTGGAGGTATAGGCCTGAGACGCCCTCTCGGACAGCTCGTGGAAGGCGTTGATCCTGTATTTTGCCTTGCCGGTACGGGCACATGGTGTGGCATGGATCCACTCAAGCTCACGCCTTAGCAGATTGCGTACCTTGTCCGTCTCCGCATTGTAATTGGATATGCGCTCGTCCCTTTTCTCCAGATAGTTCTGGTAGTTTCCCCTGTATATGTAAATGGCACCGTGGTCCATCTCCATCACCGTGTTGCACACGCGGTCAAGGAAATAGCGGTCGTGCGTGACCATGAGCAGGGTGCAGCGGCTGCGCTTGAGGTAGCCCTCCAGGAACTCGATGGCCTCTATGTCGAGGTGGTTGGTAGGCTCGTCCATTATCAGGAACTCGGCCCCCTTGGCCAGCATCTCGCTCAGGGCCACCCTCTTCACCTCACCTCCCGAGAGTTCCTTCATCCTGCGGGAGAAATCCCCGAGGCGGAAATTCGTAAGGAGTTCCTTGGCGGCCTGGCTTCCACCGGCCTGCTCAAGCACAGTCCTCTCCGGGTCATAATCATATTCCTGCTCCAGGAAAGCAATGCGTATATCCTTGAGGAACAGCACCTTTCCACCAGAGTCAGACTTATCCTTACCGGCCAGTATCCTCATAAGCGAGGTCTTTCCGGTACCGTTAGGCGCAACGAGGGCGATTTTGTCGCCCTCGTTTATGTTGAAGCCTATGTTCTCAAAAAGAACCTTGGGACCATAGGACTTGGATATATTCTCTATCTGAAGAAAACTCGGCATTACAGACGCTCTCCAATCATTTCCTCAAGTTCCTCCTCATCTGGAATGCCTCTGGTAAGGATGAAGCCCTCTGCATCGAAGAGGATCACGTGAGGGATACCTGCGATACCATAAATGTCTGTAGGGGTCTTGTCGTCGCCCACGAAGATCTGAGGCCAGGTCATACCCTTCTCCTCAATACGCACGCGGCTGCGAGAGTTGTCTCCGTCCCATACGGCAACACCCACGATCTCCAGACCTTTCTTGTGATACTTCTCATAGAGAGACTTCATTGCAGGCATTGAGCGCATGCAAGGGCCGCACCAGCTTGCCCAGAAATCCACGAGCACGAGTTTGCTCTTGCCCACGAAATCTGAGAGAGCCACTTCCTTTCCCTCAGGGGTGACGCCCTTGAAGTCTATCATGCGGGTACCTACCTTTGTCTTGCTCTCTGCAAGTTTGGTCTCACGCAGAGCGGCAATGCGCTCATCTGACTTAACCTTCTCCCCTGCCTCTGCATAGAGCTCATCAAACTCCTCAAGATCAAGCTCATACATCACGTCAGTGAAGGCCTGATAACCTATGATGTTGTCCTTATTATCCTCAAACACCTCACGGCAGTATTCAACGTAGCTCTCCATGCCGCCTTCCTGGTATTTTGCCATTCCGGTATCATTGTATTCATTGAGCTTGTCTGTGAGAGGGCTTCCGCTCACCTTGTTCTCCTCACCCAGGACAACGTCTATCTTGGCTGCATCAGGCACGAGGACCACCATGCGGCTCCTGTCAAGGACTACCATGCAGGTCTGGTCTTCGCTGCGCGCCTCCGTGAACTTGAATTTGCCATCCACCACTGCGGCAGAATCCAGCACCTCGCGTCCGTGGCTGTCATACATATAAACCACGGCATCCTCCGCTGCACCCTCGCAGCTGCCGTTTATCACACATTTACCTGCTCCAGCCGAGCAGGATACGGATGCGGCAAGGATTGTGGAAGCCGCAATGATCAAAGTTGTGTTTCTCATATTTATAATACTTTACGTCAACGCAAAGATATAAAATCCCCCCGTCTTTTACTATATTTGCATAAAAGACAAAAGGACATGTTCGCAAAAGAAGTTTACATCCGCCGCAGGAAAGCCCTGCTTGAGAGACTCAGCGGGGAGAAAGGCATAGCAATATTCGTTGGAAATGTGGAATCTCCGGCACAGTACCCGGACAACTGCTACAAATGGCGTCAGGACAGCACCTGGATCTATCTCTTCGGGATAGATGAGCCCCGCTACGCAGCCATAATCGACCTCGAGAGCGGGGAGGAGACCATCTATGCGGACGACGTGGAGATAGATGACATCATATGGATGGGCCCTCAGCCAAGCGTGCAGAGCATGGCGGAAAGCGTCGGGGTAAGCCGCACGGCAAGCTACGGCGCCTTCGATGTGGCTGTCCTCAAGGCGGCGGTGAGCGGAAGGCCGGTGCACTTCGTCCCGGCATCGCGCCTGGAAAACGCCTCCAAGATAGCGGCGCTTCTGGGATTCGAGCCGAAGGATATCTTCAGCCAGGGAAAGAAAGGCTGCCCGGAGGCCTCCGAGGCACTCACACGTGCGATAATCGGCATGCGCCTTGTCAAGGACGAGGACGAGATACGCGAGCTTGACGCCGTGGCCGAGACAGGCTTCGAGATGCACAGCGTTGCGCGCGACGGCATACGCGAGGGCGTGGTGGAACAGAGCGTAGTGGGAGCTATGGAGGGCGTGAGCCTCGCCAAGGGCTGGGGAACGAGCTTCCCTACCATACTCACCCAGCACGGGGAGATTTTCCACTGCCACAGCCACGAGAACGTTTTCACCAAAGGCAAGCTCGTAGTTGTTGACGCCGGCGTGGAGAGCAACAGCCACTACGCATCGGACCATACCAGAACCTATCCTGTGGGCGGCCGCTACAGCAGTCTGCAGAAAGACATATACCAGACCGTGCTTGAGTGCAACGAGCTGGCATTCAGCCTCACCAAGCCAGGCACCGCCTACCGCGACGTGCACCTTGCAGCCTGTCGCCACATGCTCGGCAACCTCAGCCAGCTGGGCCTCGTGAAGGGAGACCTCGACGAAATGCTCAGCCTGGGCGTAGCAGGCCTTTTCATGCCTCACGGCCTGGGCCACAACATGGGAATAGACGTGCACGACATGGAAGCCTACGGAGAGGACCTCGTGGGCTACGACCCTGACCAGAGCCGCAGCCCTCAGCTCGGACTCGGCAGCCTCAGGATGGCGCGCCGCCTCGTTCCGGGCAATGTAGTGACGGACGAGCCGGGCATCTACTTCATCCCGGACCTCATCGCCCTCTGGAAAAAGGAAGGCACGGACAAGGGCCACGTGAACTATGCCCTGCTTGAGAAGCACTACCTCGACTTTGGCGGAATACGTCTCGAAGACGATGTGCTGGTGACAGCGGACGGAGCCCGCAGGCTTGGCAGTCGCAGACTTCCAATAACCATCGAAGAAGTGGAGGAGGCCATGTCCCTTTAGATGGACCCCCGGATCAGCAGACTTGGACTTGAAACTTCACTCTCGGCATTGAAAGACCTCTTTCTGCCGAGGCTTTGCATCGTGTGCGGGCGTCAGCTCATACTTCAGGAGGAGCACATATGCACGGAGTGCCTGGCGGACCTGCCCCGCACCAGATTCCACAGGCAGCGCTGCAATCTCATGTCAGACAGCCTCAACGAGAGGATCATGCAGGAGAATTCAGAGAGCTTCGAGCCCTACGCCTACGCCCATGCGCTTTTCTTCTACAATGGGGAGAACGGCTACGGCAGGATAAGCCAGGCGCTGAAGTACAGGCGCGACTTCAGCGCAGGACGGCACTTCGCCCGCATGCTCGGGGAGGAGCTGGCCGGATCGGAACTCTTCCGGGACGTGGACACCGTGCTGGCAGTGCCCCTGCACAGGCTGAGAAGGCTCAGGCGCGGGTACAATCAGGCCGAAATAATTGCCGAAGAGGTGGCGAAGGCCCTGGGAGCCCGCTTCATCTGTGACAGGCTCAGCCCGCTGAGAAGGGCCAGACGCACCGGCACCCAGACCAGGCTCGGCTCCGGGCAGCGCGCCGCCAACGTCCGTGGAGCCTTCGGGCTGAAAAAAGGCGCCACCCTTCCGGGCAACGCCTCGCATATTCTGCTGATAGACGACGTCTTCACCACAGGAGCCACCCTCAGCGCCTGCAGGAAGGAACTGCGCAGGCTGCTGCCCGGGGGGACCAGGATATCGGTCGCGACCCTTGCCTTCGTGGACAACTAGTTTTGCGGGTTGAACTCGAATGTCAGGACCCTGGAGAATCCGTTCTGATAGTCTGTGACGCTGGAGCATACGCCCTTGATGAGCATCAGGGATATCTCGTCCGCCCCTTCTTTCTCTAAAATAGGCTCGGAGCAATCCTCCTGGAGTATCGTGAGGGCAGGGGTATTGTTGTAGGCTACTTTCAGTTTGACGTATATGTTTCCGCTGAAAGGGAGGAAATTGGTCAGGACCTCCTCGCACACGAGTTCCAGGGAGTTGATGTACGCAGACAGACCGTTATTGGTACAATAAAGTTCCAGCTCGGAATTGAGATTGTAAAGGTCGTAATCCCTGCTGTTTATCTGGTAATTCATGCCGAAGATAGTCTGCACAAAGGCTCTGGTGAGCATACGCTTCGGTGAGCCGAACACCTCCTCCACGGTACCCTGCTCATAAAGCTCCCCCTGGCAGAAAAAGAAGATTCTGTTGCATACGCGCTGCACCAGCTTATGCTCATGGGTCACTATGACCATGGTCATTCCCTGCTGGGCAAGTTTCTTTATCACAGAGGCAACCTCTTTCTTCTTTGCCGTATCAAGGGCCGATGTAGGTTCATCGAAGAAGATGATGTCCGGATGCATGGCAAGACAGCGGGCGATGGCCACCCTCTGTTTCTGGCCTCCGGACAACTGATCCGGATAAAGGGATGCGCATTCCGCAAGTCCCACTTCCTTCAGGAATTTCTTGGCCTCCTCTTCAGCCTGTTCCACAGGAATGCCCTCAAGCTTAACGGGAGCCAAGGTAATGTTGTCCAGAACAGAAAGATGGGGGAAGAGGTTGAAGTCCTGAAAGACCATTCCCATCTTTTTCCTCACACGGTTCAGATCCACCTTGGGGGCAAGGATATCCTGCCCGTCGAACCATATCTGCCCGGAATCGGGGCTCACGAGAGTCATGAGGCACTGGGTAAATGTAGTCTTTCCACAGCCGGAAGGGCCAATGATACCTACCACATCCCCCTTGTTGATTTCACAGTTCACTCCCGAAAACACAGGGAACACCTTGTTTCCCTGCCTGTATGTCTTGCTCAATCCTTCTACCTTGATCATCTTCTGCTTATTTTTTTGAGGACCCAACGGAAGTGTCTGCTTATCAGCATACAAATTACAAAATATATCAGTGCTCCCGAGATAAGCGGGAAGAATGCATCGAAGGTATTGCTCTGAATCACATCTATGGCCTTGGTGAGGTCTGTCACGGCAATGAAACCGGCTATGGAACTCTCCTTGACTATGGAAATGGATTCAGACTCGTATGCGGGGAGTATTCTCTGAAGAGCCTGAGGGAACACAACATACCTGAAACCCTGTATTTCATTGAAACCCAAGGATATAGCCGCCTTCATCTGACCCTCCGGGATACTGTCTATGGAGGAGACAAATATGTCACAGCAGGCATAGGTCATATAGATGGTGAATGTCATCACCGCTACCATCAGTGCGGAAAGGCTTGATCCAGCGAAAACGACATAATACATCAGAAGCAGGATAACCAGAAGCGGTACGCCATGCATAAGCTTTCCGAAAGCCTCGAGGAAGGCCCTCCAATGTTTTCTGTTCCTACCATAGCACCTCCATGCCATGAGGCCTCCGAATATCGTACCCAGCAGAATGGCAAGGAAGGACATCAACAGAGTATTGAACAAGCCCCCAAGAATAAGCTTGTAGCGTCCCTGCTCAAGAACATCGTTCTGGAAACCTCTTTTGATCTCACTTATCAGACCATCATCCGATGCTTCCGTACTTCTCTCCAATATGATTATGGAGTCATGGTAGTAAGAGTCCGTGAAAAGAACCTCCTCCGAACGTTCCCATGTGACAGGTATGTCAAGCAGGGCTGCATCAATAACTCCTGCCTTCAACGCGGCAGATACAGCAGCCACTTCATATTCTCGAAAGACTATTTTCCTGCCTATCCTATGCGCAAACATCCGCGCCAGATCCGGTTCAAAACCAAAGAATCTTCCATTGTCAAGGTATGAGAATGGGTAGTTGGCTCTTGAGACTGCGACCTTAAACTCCCCATCCCCCTGAGCCGCCTCCGGTATCTCCAGTTCCACATCTTTTTCATGGAACCAGCGGTCGAGCAGGAGTTGATGTATGCCATTAGACTTAATCTCAGCCAGAAAGGAATCGAACTCCTCGCACAGAACCGTATTTCCTTTCTTGAGAGCCGCAGCCACATCATACGGAAACAGACCTGTCTCTGCCACATTGACAGCAGGCAAATGGTCGCCAAGACCCAGGATAATGGAGGAATCGACCATAATTCGGTCTACCTTGCCTATCTCCAAGGCTCTCAACATTTCCGTTGTCCCATTGAAGACCAAAGGATTCTGAGGCAGCTCTTTCTCTGCACCTACGGAAAAGACCACGGAGCCTGTCTGAACTCCGGTCGTCTGGGCATACAGTCCCGGCGCCCAAGCCGCCAGAAAGAATATTGCTATTGAAAGTAGTTTCTGCACTATTTAAGGGATACAACGTGGAACGGAACCGCAACGGCCTGGTGGGCCGCCTTTCTCGCTATCACCGCCTCTTCCTCGCTTATGGCTTCGGTGCCTTTCTCGCTACCGTCCGGTACGTAGGTGTTGCGGGTGACGTTCTTCCCGGTAATGGTCTCGAACCAGGTGCAGGCAGCAAGATAGCGGCCAAAACCCTTGCTCATGTGGAATCCGTCCCTGGTGAGGTCATTTCCAAGCTTTGTGGTACGTGCATCCTGAAGAGCAGTTCCGGTAGGGATAATCTTCTTGATTCCTGCCTTCCTTGCCTGTTCCCTTGTAACGGATACAACGGCATTGTACATCTTCATCTGGTCCCGGTCATACTTGGCAAATCCTCCATGGGTGGAAGCAGGCCCGTATGCCCAGGTCTGGTGAAAAACAACCTTGGCGTGAGGGGCGTTGGCACGAATCCAGTCCACAACCTCCTTCAGATGGGTGTAGCTCTGTGGCTGACCAGCTTCCTGGCTCACCTGCTGTATGCTCACGTAGTCCCAATCCTCATCCTTGATGACATCCTTGAGATGGGAGTTCTTGAACCATTCACGCTTTCCGTCAACGGTGATCTTGCAATAGCGGTAATCTGGAATATCTTCCGTTATATTCTTGAAATGTCTGTCGATGGAGCAGCCACCTATGTACATGTTTCCAATCACCATGTCCACTCCCTGGTTGTTTGCTATCTGCCAGAGATTCTGCTCGATGGAATCTTCAGAGAAACTGTTGCCTAT
>JAGHUW010000007.1 GCA_018064625.1 Candidatus Cryptobacteroides equifaecalis
CCATGGGCCACAAGGCCGTTTGGATTGCATATGTGATTCCCCTTTTCATCATGATGGCGGTACTTCTCGGCCTTACATCCTCCGGTATGGAGGAATTGTATGCCGGGCTTCTCGCCATTGCCTCAGTTGCCTTGTACTACCTCCTGGTCTGGATCTTCCGTGACAGGCTCAGGAACGAATATGTATTCAATATAAAACAAATATAATGACTAACACTATTATCTGGACTATCGTAATCCTCTCCGCTCTAGGTCTGGTGCTCGCCCTCGTCCTCTTCTTCATTGCGAAGAAGTTCAGGGTTGAGGAAGACCCTCGCATAGATGAGGTGGAGAAGGTTATGCCCGGCGCCAACTGCGGCGGTTGCGGCTTTGCCGGCTGCCGTGCTTTCGCTGACGCTGCGGTGAAGGCTCCGAACCTGGACAACAACTACTGCCCGGTCGGAGGAAATGATGTAATGAAGAAGGTCGCTGCGATCCTCGGCTATGAGGTGGCTGACAAAGCCCCTCAGGTTGCAGTGGTTAGGTGCAACGGTACATGTGAGGCCCGTCCGCGCGTGAATGCATACGACGGCCTTCAGTCCTGCCGTGTGAAGGCCTCCCTCTATTCCGGAGACACAGGCTGCTCTTACGGCTGCCTCGGCTGCGGAGACTGTGTGGCTGTCTGCCAGTTCGGCGCCATCTCCATGGATCCCGCAACAGGTCTGCCTGTGGTTGACGAGAGCAAGTGTACCGCTTGCGGTGCATGTGCAAAGGCCTGTCCTAAGGCTGTTATCGAGATCAGGAACAAGGGACCTCGCTCTATGCGTGTGTTCGTTTCCTGCGTCAACAAGGACAAGGGTCCTTCGGTCAAGAAGGCCTGCGCATCTGCCTGCATAGGTTGCGGCATCTGCGCAAAGACCTGCCAGAAGGACGCGATCGTTCTCGAGAACAATGTGGCGTACATCGATTTTGAAAAGTGCAAGCTCTGCCGCGAGTGCGAGGCCATGTGTCCTACAGGAGCCATCCACGGAGTCAACTTCCCTAAGGAACTTGACAAGGACGCAGTGAAGGCACGTATCCAGGAGCGTAACAGGAAAGCAAAGGAGGTGACAAATGAGTAAGATTACTTTCTCCATGGGTGGTATCCACCCGAATGACAGCAAATTTGCGCGCGAATGCGCCATCGAGGTACTTCCTCTTCCTGCGACTGTCTATGTTTCAATGGCACAGCATCTTGGTGCTCCTGCCAAGCCTATAGTCCAGGTGGGTGATATGGTGAAGACCGGACAGGTCATCGCCGAGCCGGGCGGATTCATTTCCGCTTTCGTGCATTCTCCTGCCACCGGTACCGTGAAGTCCATCGCTCCGCGCAAGGACCTTGCCGGAAACAACCAGATCCATGTAGAGATCTCCGTTGAGGGAGAGGTATGGGAGGATGGCATCGACCTGAGCAAGACTCTTGTTACCGCTATCCCTGAAGACAGGAACTTCATCCTTGACAGGATCAAGAATAACGGAGTTGTGGGTCTTGGTGGTGCAACCTTCCCTACACACGTGAAGCTCAATCCTGCTCCTGGCAAGGTGGCCGAGTGCCTCATCCTCAACGGTGCGGAGTGCGAGCCTTTCCTTACCAGTGACTACAGGATACTCATTGAACGTACCAAGGAAATAGTCGTAGGTGCTGCAATCATGCAGAAAGTCCTCGGCGGATGCAGCTGCGTGATAGGTATAGAGGAAAACAAGCCTGAGGCCATCAAGGCCGTAAAGGCAGCAGTGAGCGAACTGGGCTATCCTGGAATCAAGGTCGCAGTGCTCAAGAAAAGATATCCTCAGGGAGGTGAAAAACAGCTTATCGATGCTGTGATGAAGCGTCAGGTGAAGTCCGGCGGTCTGCCTATCGACGTTGGTGCAGTGGTTCAGAACGTGGCAACCGCACTTGCCGTATATGAGGCCGTGCAGAAGAACATGCCTCTAATCACCAATACCCTTACGGTCACTGGAGACAATGTCCCTGTGAATATGATGCACAACTACCTGTTCCGCATAGGTATGCCTCTGTCATATGTCGTTGACCGTGCGGGAGGAATTCCGGACATGGCTGCGAAGCTCGTCAGCGGCGGTCCTATGATGGGTAAGGCCATTGCCAACATCGAGGCCACCACGGTGAAGGGTTCATCTTCAGTCCTTTATCTCTCAGAGGAGGCAACCCTCCGCAAGCCGGCATCGAACTGTATCCGTTGTGGAAAGTGTGCCGATGCCTGCCCTATGGGTCTTGAACCGTTCCTTCTCAACCGTCTGTCAAAGGCTGGAGACCTTGAGGGTCTTGAGGCCAATGCAGTTCAGGATTGTATCGAATGCGGCTGCTGTCTTTACAGCTGCCCTGCAAATATTCCTCTTCTCGACCGCATCCGCATTTCCAAGGGTCAGGTCATGGGTGTAATCCGCGCTCGCGCCGCAGCTGCAAAGGCTGCTGCAGAGGCTGCTAAAAAGTAAACGAATATGGATAAGAAATATCTTGTTTCCCCGAGCCCGCACATCCATACCAGCGTGTCTACAACCACGCTCATGAGGGATGTGATCATCGCTCTCTGTCCGGCTCTTCTTGTTTCCGTATTGTTCTACGGATGGTCGGAACTTATAATCATCGGTGTCAGCGTGGCTTCCTGCGTGCTTCTTGAGTGGGCAGTAACCAAGTGGCTGCTCAAGACTCCAAGCACTGTGGGTGACCTTTCAGCCGTGGTGACAGGACTCCTGCTTGCGATGAACCTGCCTTGCACAACTCCATGGTGGGTTGTTTTCATCGGCGC
>JAGHUW010000165.1 GCA_018064625.1 Candidatus Cryptobacteroides equifaecalis
AAATTTACGCTCTTATGATTTCCACCTCCCCTTTGAGGCCTAATTTGATGATTTGGGAGGCTTTACCGCTAGCTCCTTCCTCATATCTGCGAGGCACCACATAGTCTACGGCCGAACGTATCTCCTCTGAAATTTCCTGCCAGCAGGCAGGCGTGGGCTCACCGGAAATATTGGCCGATGTGGAAACCAGAGGACGGCGCAACCTTTTCATGAGTTCCACACAGAATTCATGATTCGGGATGCGTATGCCAACGGATCCGTCTTCAGCCACAACGCTTGGAGCCAGATGCTCGGCACCAGGATAAATGATGGTCATGGGAGCATCGTTCACCTCGACCAGATCTATCGCTATGGAAGGTATCTCCCTCACATGCATCGCAACCATATCCAGATCCGCGGCAAGGGTCACCAGGGACTTTGCCTCGCTGCGCTTCTTGATTGCAAACACCTTCTTCACAGCCTCCTCGTTGGTGGCATCGCAACCTATGCCCCACACCGTATCCGTAGGGTAAAGTATCACCCCGCCTTCCTTGAGGACCTTGACGGCCTCCATTATCACTTCTTTCATCTCCATGTTATATTCTCCCTGTCAAACAAAGTTCCACGTCTCTTCCAGAACAGAATGAGCAGAAAACCTGCAAGCATTCCTCCCAGATGCGCAAAATGCGCTATTCCTTCCATAGTGCCCGTGATTCCGGTAAGCATCTCTATTCCCACGAACACAAGCACCATTCCCTTGGCACTGAGCGTCACAGGGGGAAAGATCAGGGTCATCCTCGAATCAGGGAACATCATGGCATAAGCCACAAGCACTCCGTAGATGGCTCCGGATGCGCCGACCATAGGAGCCATGGAGCCCCCGAACAGTGCCGTAACCCCGAAGTGCAGCGCAGCGGCACCCAGACCGCTCACAAGATAGAAGATAAGAAACTTCTTCTCACCTATCATCCTCTCCACCACGCAGCCGAAAACTGAAAGCGTGTACATGTTGAAGAAGATGTGGGCCCAGCCACCGTGCATGAACATATAGGTAACAGGCTGCCAGAAGCGGAAATAGGGAGAGCCCGGGGAATACATGGCGAACAGCCTGTCCATGATGTACGATCCCCTGCTCTGAGCCAGGAGTGTGGCCACGAACATTACGATATTGATGGTAATCAGATTCTTTACCACCGGTGTCATATTTCTGAACATATACTAGAATTTCTTGTCAATTTCATCCAGGGATATCAACTCTACAATCTTCTTGCCGGAAGGCGTAAAGTCAGGGTTTCCTGACGCGAACAGCGCATCCACCAGCCGCTGCGCCTCCTGCGAAGACTCCAGCGTTTCCGCATTGGAGACGCCCAGAAGCGAGAATTTCTCTGCCATTCGCTGATTCATCAGCTCTGACAAAGCGGCAGTGCCGTCTGACAGAATGAGCAGCAGGTCATCCACCATGCTGCGCACCCGGCCCTCCTCGCAGCTGAAGCCCTCGGGGACTCCGCGCACAGTCACCTCGCCGGTTTCCGCCACCTCCATGTCGAAGCCTAACCTTCCAAGCATCTCCTCATTGTCCTGAAGCAGGGCGGCAGAAGCCGGGCCGACGTTGATCTCCACCGGGAAAAGCCCCTGCTGGGTAACGTGACCCTCCCTGGACAGGGCCTTGAGGTACTTCTCGTACAGCAGCCTCTCACGTGCGCGGCGCACATGCACCAGCATCATGCCGGAAGCAGCCTTCGTCACGATATATTTCCCCTGCAGGACAAGGGCCGACGACGCAGCCACCGTCCTGTCCTCGAACAGTTTCCCGTAATTCTGGCTGCGGTCCACAGCCGACTGAGTATGGAAGGACCCTCCTCCATAGGACGGAGCCTGAGGCCCGGAGGACTCGAAGATATCGAAAGGATTGTAGGAAGGGTCCGGCTCGGGCATCTTGCCGGCGGAGCTGATGCCGGCACCCCTGTACTGCTCGAAGCTGCTGTTCAGCACAGGCAGCTCAACCGCCCCACCGGTCTCGAAGTCTATGCTCGCGCCGAAGGAATTCTGGCCGAGGGTGGCACGCACACAGGCGAAGATGGTCTGGAACACGGCCGACTCGTCCTCGAACTTGATTTCCGTCTTCGTAGGATGGATGTTCACGTCTATGCTCTCCGGGTCCGCGTCGAGGAAGATGAAGTAGGATGGGGTCATACCCTCCGGGATGAAGTCCTCGTAGGCCTTGACCACAGCCTTGTGCAGATAGGCGCTGCGGAAGTACCTGCCGTTCACGAAGAAGAACTGGTTGCCCAGGGTCTTCCTGGCGGTATCCGGCTTGCCTATGAAACCGCTCACATTCACTATGGTGGTCTTTGTATCTATATCCACCACATCTCCCACAACATTGCTGCCCAGAAGGTCAAGAACTCTGAATTTCAGCGACTTGGCCGGTTTGAGCACATAGATGTCCCTGCCGTTGTGGGAAAGGCTGAAGCCCACCTCCGGCCGTGTTATGGCCACTCGTGTGAACTCTTCTATTATATGCTTGAACTCTACGCTGTCGCTCTTGAGGAACTTGCGCCTTGCCGGAGTGTTGTAAAAAAGATTGCGCACAGCGAAGTTGGAACCCACCGGGGCTGCGACGCTGGACGTTTTCACTTCCCCGAATTCGCCAACCATTACCTGGGTGGCCGTCTCATCCTGAGCACGCCGTGT
>JAGHUW010000142.1 GCA_018064625.1 Candidatus Cryptobacteroides equifaecalis
CAGGCTTGAGATGAATTCTTGACATTCATGGCGGCTATTATGTTCTGACGATGGCGGCTGACGGTATAGACACTGATTCCCAGCCTGTCCGCAACTTCCTTGCTGGACAGGCCTTCGGAGATAAGTCTGAGAATCTGCTTTTCCCTTTCAGACAGCAGATTGGAATAATCAATGACGCACAGAGGTATTTCTTCGCCGGTCCGCATATTTACAATAGTGGATTCAGGCAGTATGGACGCAGATGCATTGTACAGGCACAATGCATATCTCACTGCATGGCCGAGATGGAAATAGAAAATGCGATGGCGGGCAATGACCGCATCACCATTAGCGCACGTCATGGGGAAAGAACTGTTCATGAAATAAAGGTGGCCATCTGCCTGGTGCCTGGTTACGAACGAGAAGAATTTCATCTCCTCTATCTGCTTCCTGTCCAAATCCTCCCTGGATACTCTGCATAGGATCTCTTCTTCCCAGATGGTATCGAGAACTTTGGTGCTGCCCTCGGGAGCAATACCAAGCATCTCCCCAAAACCACCATAGAAGATGTAGCTGCATCTGGTCTTGAGGTCGCTCAAGACTGCAATGCATGATTCCATCTGTGCATAGGTGGCCGCCACACCCAGATATTTTTCCAGATACCTTTCGTCAGATTCTTCTGAAGATACGAACTGTGCTGAAAACAGGCTGTCCAGACTTTCCGTTAAATCAATAATTCCATGGTTATTTTTAGCCATTGATTGCCTCAGATATAGTTAATACCTTTGCAAAAGTAAAAAATTTAATGGTTATTTATGAAAAAGATAATCTGCGCCACAACATTCGTTCTTTTTGCATCACTCTCAATGCAGGCCCAGAGCCTGGAAAAGATGCAGTGGTTCAACGAACCGGAATCCTACACCATCAAAGGAAACAGGCTTGAGATGTACGTTCCTGCCCAGACCGACTACTGGCGCATCGCACACTATGGCTTTACCGTTGACGACGGTCCGTTTCTATACACAACTGTGGGAGGTGAATTCGAAGCCAAGATAAAGGTAAGCGGCGATTACAAGGTCCGCTTTGACCAGGCCGGCATGATGATACGCCAGGACCATGAGAACTATGTGAAATTCGGAATCGAGTTCGTGGACGGCAAGTTCAACATATCTACGGTCGTGACACATCATACCTCAGACTGGAGTGTAATTCAGCTGGACAAGCCCATCCCTTATCTGTGGCTCAAGGCAGTACGCCGTCTGGATGCCATTGAAATCTACTACAGTTTCGATGACAAAGAGTACACAATGATGAGAACACTCTGGATGCAGGACAACTGCCCGCTCATGGTGGGACCTGTTGCAGCCTGCCCTGATGGCCAGGGCTTCAAGGCCGTATTCTCCGACTTCAAGGTGAAGCACCTTCCGGATCAGCGTCGCGTGGAGTGGCTGGAGAAGAATCAGAACCCGTAGTCCGCCAGTATAGAGCGGGCGTGGGCAAGCTGGTCCGCAGTGAGTGCGGATACGCCTTCAAGAGGGTACGCAAGGTCCAGATTGGCCCATTTGTAGCGTCCCATGGTATGGTATGCCAGAAGCTCGACTTTCTCTACGTTGGGATAATTTTTCAGATATGCGCCCAGTTCATGAAGCTGGGCGTCATCGTATGTATGCCCAGGTACAAGCACGTGACGTATCCACACAGGCTTGCCCTGTTCCCGCAGATAATCCATCGTAGCGCGGTTGCTGCGAGACGGGCAGCCTGTATAGCTCTGATGGTCGGCATCTCTGATTGTCTTTATGTCCAGAAGGACAAGGTCAGACTGAGCGTACACGCGCATTGCCTCCTCATTGAAGATGACTCCCGATGTGTCGAGGGCGGTATGAATGCCTGCCTCCCGGCAAAGACGGAAGAACTCGGCAACGAAAGGGGCCTGAAGAAGCGGTTCGCCGCCGCTCACCGTCACGCCTCCGCTGCGGATGAAACTCTTGTAGCGCTTCACTTCGGCCAGAAGTTCCTCAGGGCTCATGCTGTACTGCCCCCGGGCGTCGGGGTTCCAGGTGTCAGGATTATGGCAGAACAGGCACCGCATCGGACAGCCCTGCATGAACGCCACGAAGCGTATGCCAGGGCCGTCTACGGTACCAAAACTTTCGAAAGAATGGATATTGCCCCTGAGCACTACAACTGCTGGTTGATAGTGCGCGAGAGAACATCGAGCTGCTGCTCACGGGTGAGCTTTACGAAGTTCACGGCGTAACCGGAAACTCGTATCGTGAGCTGAGGATACTTCTCAGGGTGATCCATGGCATCAAGCAGAAGCTGCTTGTCGAACACATTTACGTTGAGATGCTGACCTCCGTCCGGAGTGAAGTAGCCATCCATAAGGTTCACGAGGTTGTTCACCTGGGTAGCGGAGTCCTTTCCAAGGGTTGCAGGGCTGATGGCGAAGGTGTAGGAAATACCGTCGCTCGAATGATGGAACGGCAGCTTGGCCACTGACGACAGAGCGGCAACAGCGCCCTTCACATCACGTCCATTCATAGGGTTTGCTCCCGGAGCGAACGGAACACCCTTAGGACGTCCGTCAGGGGTAGCTCCTGTGTATTTGCCATACACAACGTTGGATGTGATGGTAAGAATGCTCTGAGTAGGCTTTGCATGGCGGTAGGTTTGGTGCTGACGCATGAACTCCATGAACTTCTCTGTGACCATGAAAGCCAGATCATCGGTATTCTCGTCATTGTTGCCGTATGGGACGTAAGGCTCGCCTTCATTCTCGAAGCCCACTGCAATGCCGCGCTCGTCACGCACAATGCGGACCTTGCCGTACTTGATGGCAGCAAGGGAGTCAGCAACAATGGACAGACCGGCAATACCGGTGGCACGGGTGCGCTGTACATCTCCGTCATGAAGGGCCATCTCGAAGGCCTCGTAATCATATTTGTCATGCATGTAGTGAATGATCTTGAGGGCATTCACATACACTTTTGCAAGCCAGCGCATCATCTGCTCGAACTTTCCCATGACCTCATCAAACTCAAGGTAATCTCCGGTGATCGGAGCATACTGAGGGGCAATCTGCTCGCCGGTCATCTCGTCGCGGCCTCCATTGATGGCATAAAGCAGACACTTGGCCAGGTTTGCACGGGCACCGAAGAACTGCATTTGCTTGCCTATCTTCATAGGGGACACGCAGCATGCGATGCCGTAGTCATCACCGTAATCCACTCTCATGAGGTCGTCATTCTCGTACTGAATCGCAGATGTCTTGATCGATATCTTGGCGCAGTAGTCCTTCCATGCCTTAGGCAGACGCTCTGACCACAGCACGGTAAGATTAGGTTCCGGTGCAGGGCCAAGGTTCTCAAGGGTGTGGAGCATGCGGAAGCAGGTCTTTGTAACGAGTGTACGGCCGTCAATGCCCATACCTCCCTCAGAAGCTGTAACCCACACAGGGTCGCCCGAGAAGAGGTCGTTGTACTCAGGGGTACGCAGGAAACGCACTATGCGAAGTTTGATGACCATCTGGTCGATGAGCTCCTGCGCCTCAATCTCTGAGAGGCGTCCTTCACGGATGTCCTTCTCTATGAAAATGTCAAGGAAAGTGGAAATACGGCCTATGGACATGGCGGCGCCATCCTGATCCTTGACTGCGGCAAGGTAGCCAAAGTAGACGAACTGCACGGCCTCGCGGGCATTCTGAGCCGGACGGGTGACGTCGAAACCGTAGTTTGCGCACATCTGCACGAAACGCTTGAGCGCGCCTATCTGCTCGCTTATCTCCTCGCGCTGCTGGATCACCTCCTCCGTCATCTCCTGGATGTCCAGACGGTCCAGGAAGCGCTTTTTCTCCTCGATGAGGTTATTCACTCCGTAAAGCGCGATGCGGCGGTAGTCACCGATTATGCGTCCGCGTCCGTATGCATCAGGCAGTCCGGTGATGATATGAGCGTGACGGGCAGCGCGAATGTCGGCGGTATAAGCCGAAAAGACGCCCTCGTTGTGGGTCTTGCGGTATTTTGTGTAAATCTCCTTTGTGGCAGGGTCAAGAGAGTAGCCAAAGGCCTTGAGTGCCGACTCCACCATGCGTATACCTCCCTTGGGGAAGATGCCTCGCTTGAGAGGGGCGTCTGTCTGGAGGCCGACGATTACCTCGTTTTCCTTGTCAATGTAGCCGGGACCGTAGGTGATGATGCTCTGAGGAAGTTTGGTTTCCGCGTCATAAACGCCCTTTTCGCGTTCTGTGACAAACATCTTAGAAAGATCATCCCATATCTTGAGTGTCTTTTCCGTAGGTCCCGCAAGGAAACTTTCATCCCCTTCATAAGGAGTATAGTTATGCTGAATGAAGTCGCGCACGTTTATCTCGCGCTTCCAGATGGATCCATCGAACTGATTCAATTGATTGGATAATTTCATAGTCGGATACTTAAATGATACTTCTAACAACAAAAAAACAAATTTACACAAAAAAAAGAAACTAACAGGTACGCCCCTCAATGAATTAACAGGTCCCCCAGGGACCGCAAAAGGCTCGAAGCGGATGCTTCGAGCCTTTTGTGGTCCCTGTAGGGCATGATCCTACGACTCCCTGATTATGAGTCAGGTGCTCTAACCAACTGAGCTAAGGGACCGTTTATTACAGTGCCGCATTAAACGGCACTGCAAATATACAAAAATTTTCAGACTTTGATCTCTACTTCGACACCTGCAGGCAACTCAAGTTTCATCAATGCGTCAACTGTCTTTGCATTTGACTCATCAATATCAAGGAGTCTGCGGTAAGAATCGAGCTCAAACTGCTCACGTGACTTCTTGTTAACGAAGGTTGAGCGGTTGATTGTGAAGATCTTCTTGTTTGTAGGAAGTGGAATTGGACCATTAACCTTCGCACCAGTAGACTTCACGGTCTCAACGATCTTAGCTGCTGACTTGTCAACGAGCATGTGATCGAAAGACTTGAGTTTAATTCTGATTTTTTGACTCATATCAATAGTTTTTTTCTGGTCAATAATTATTCTTCGTCAGTTGACTTGTAACCGCTCTTCTCGATCACATCCTTAGCCATTGTAGCAGGAAGCTCAGCGTAGTGGTCGAAGGTCATTGTGCTGGTAGCACGACCTGAAGACAGGGTACGGAGAACTGTTACATAGCCGAAGAGTTCTGAAAGCGGAACCATAGCCTTGACAATGCGTGCACCGTTTGCTGTGGAATCCATAGCGACAATCTGTCCGCGGCGACGGTTAAGGTCACCGACGATGTCTCCCATGTAGTCCTCAGGTGTAACAACCTCGAGGCTCTCGATAGGCTCCATGATTACAGGCTTGCACTTAGGACATGCATGGCGGAATGCCATACGTGCAGCAAGTTCGAATGACAGCTGGTCTGAGTCGACAGGGTGGAAGGAACCATCAAGGAGTGTAACCTTGAGGGATGGAACCTCATAACCTGCAAGGCAACCGTTTGCCATGGCAGACTCGAATCCCTTCTGTACGCAAGGGACGAATTCCTTAGGCACATTTCCTCCCTTGACCTGATTCTCGAACTGAAGGCCTGTCTTGCCCTCATCTGCAGGTCCAACCTCAACGATGATATCTGCGAACTTACCACGACCACCGGTCTGCTTCTTGAAGACCTCACGGTGCTGAGTTGTACCTGTGATTGCCTCCTTGTAGTTAACCTGAGGTGCGCCCTGATTGATCTCTACGTTGAACTCACGACGGAGACGGTCAACGATGATATCGAGGTGAAGCTCACCCATACCGCTGATGACTGTCTGGCCTGTCTCGTGGTCTGACTTGACTGTGAAGGTAGGATCCTCCTCAGCAAGCTTTGCGAGAGCGATTCCGAGTTTGTCGAGGTCGTTCTGAGTCTTAGGCTCAACAGCGATACCGATAACCGGATCAGGGAATTTCATTGACTCCAGAGTGATAGGAGCGTTCTCAACACAGATGGTATCTCCGGTGCGGAGGTCCTTGAAACCTACTGCTGCGCAGATGTCTCCGGCCTCAACGAACTCGATAGGGTTCTGGTGGTTTGAGTGCATCTGATACAGACGTGCAACCCTCTCCTTCTTGCCTGACCTTACATTGAGCACGTAAGAACCTGCATCGAGCTTACCTGAATAAGCGCGGAGGAATGCGAGACGTCCAACGAACGGATCTGTTGCAATCTTGAAGACAAGAGCACAGAAAGGCTCGTTTGCAGATGGCTTACGCTCCTCCTCCTTCTCAGTATCAGGGTTGATACCATGTACATTACCCTTGTCAAGAGGTGAAGGGAGGTAGCGCATAACTGCGTCAAGAAGGAACTGGACACCCTTGTTCTTGAATGATGAACCACAGCAGGCAGGAACGATCTGCATGTTGATGGTACCCTTGCGGAGTGCTGCGATGACCTCTTCCTTTGTAAGGGACTCAGGATCCTCGAAGTACTTCTCCATAAGAGCCTCATCGCACTCTGCGGCAGACTCAAGAAGCTTGTCATGCCAGAGGGCAGCCTCATCGGCAAAAGCCTCAGGGATGTCAGTGATCTCGTAGTTTACGAGATGGTCTGTTGTATCATAGATAATGGCCTTCATTTCAAGAAGGTCGATGATACCCTTGAACTTATCCTCTGCACCGATAGGGATGCAGATAGGAACTGCGTTTGCACCGAGTTTGGTCTTCATTTCCTCAACAACTGCGAGGAAGTCAGCACCTACACGGTCCATCTTGTTTACGTAAGCGATCTTTGGAACGCCGTACTTGTCTGCCTGACGCCAAACGGTCTCAGACTGAGGCTGTACGCGGCCTACTGCACAGAAGGTAGCGACTGTTCCGTCGAGTACACGGAGTGAACGCTCCACCTCAACGGTGAAGTCTACGTGGCCCGGAGTATCGATGAGGTTGATCTGATAGGTGTCACCCATGTAGTTCCAGAACGCTGTGGTTGCAGCAGAAGTGATGGTGATACCACGCTCCTGCTCCTGAACCATCCAGTCCATGGTAGCTGCACCCTCGTGAACCTCTCCGATCTTGTGAGTCTTACCTGTGTAGTAAAGAATACGCTCGGATGTTGTTGTCTTACCGGCATCAATGTGAGCCATGATACCGATATTCCTTGTGAATTTAAGATCTCTTTTAGCCATCTAACTAACTAACTTTAAATAACTAAAAGCGGAAATGTGCGAAGGCCTTGTTGGCCTCAGCCATTTTGTGCATATCCTCTTTACGCTTGTATGCACCACCTTCATTGTTGTACGCTGCGATGATCTCAGCGCAGAGTTTCTCAGCCATTGAGCGGCCGGAACGCTTGCGGGCGAACAGTATCAGGTTCTTCATGGAGACTGAAATCTTTCTCTCAGGGCGCAACTCTGTAGGTACTTGGAAGTTTGCACCACCGATACGACGTGACTTAACCTCAATCTGAGGGGTAACGTTCTCGAGGGCCTTCTTCCAGATATCCAAAGGAGCCTTGTCAGAATCTTTCATCTTCTCGCCTACCATGTCGATGGCATCGTAAAAAATAGAATACGCGATACTCTTCTTACCCTGCAACATAAGATTGTTGACAAAGCGTGTTACGCTTGTGTCATGAAACTTAGGATCAGGAAGTAGAATCCTCTTCTTAGGCTTTGCTTTTCTCATTTTTGGAAAAATTTAATAAGATTTAAACCATCCTTCAGGCAATTACTTTGGCCTCTTTGCTCCGTAGAGGGAACGTGACTGAGTACGTCCTTCTACACCAGCAGTATCCAAAGCTCCTCTAAGGATGTGGTAACGTACACCTGGAAGGTCCTTTACACGACCTCCGCGAACGAGCACGATTGAGTGCTCCTGAAGGTTGTGACCCTCACCAGGGATGTAGGCATTGACCTCTTTTGCGTTAGTAAGGCGCACACGTGCAACCTTACGCATAGCGGAGTTAGGTTTCTTAGGTGTGGTTGTGTACACACGCAAGCATACTCCACGCTTCTGAGGACAAGCATCCAGCGCACGAGACTTACTCTTTACTTCAGTAACCTCGCGTCCTTTGCGAACCAATTGTTGAATTGTTGGCATAAATGGTTAAAAATAAATAATAATAAAGCCCCCATATTTTTGGGGGCTGCAAATATAGTCAAAATAAATCAAATACCAAAATTAGATGAATTTTGCAAATTCGACATCCTTTGTGCTTCTTGCCTTGAGAGCGGCATCCTTGCTGCATGCAGAATCAAGATACTTCTTCACGCCTGCCTTGTCACCCTTGCGGGCAGCGATGATCGCGCGGATGTAATCAGCCTTTGCACACTTGCAGGTCATTGCCTTCTCGGCCTGATCTACCTGACCGTTGAGCAGGAGGGCGAGGCCCTTGTTGCTGCCCTTCATGTAAGAAGAGAGGGAAGCAGCCTTTGCGTAGTCACCCTTGATGATTGCAACTGCGCCGAGGTTTGCCTTTGCCTCATCGCTTCCGGACTGTGTGAAAAGAGCCTCGGCAGCTGCGACATTGCCCTTGCGGAGCTGGCATACGCCCTTGGCGTTGAGCACATCTGCATCATCCTTGGTGATCTTTGCAAGCCACTGCTCAGCCTCTGCGTTATTTCCCGCGTTGAGCGCGAGCACAGCGAGGTTGAAAGCACCCTTGTTTGACCCGAACACGTCAACTGTCCTCTTGTAGAGAGCAGCCTTGCGCTCCTTGTTGTCTGTGTTTGCGGCAACCCTCATGAGACCTTCCTCGTCAAGTGTGCCGATTGCCTTCTCGGCAAGTTCCTCGAGCTCCTCGTTTGTGAAGTTCTGGTAGTCGGCCTCCATGATATAGCGTGCACGGCGGAGGTCAGGGAATACGCTCTTGTTGATCTCTGTGTAAACCTGAGACATATTGCGGATCTCCCTCTCACGCACTGCAGGGTCGCTGTACATGGAAAGAACGCGGAGAATGAGGTTCTTGTCATCGATGTTGGACTTCTCGATGGCCTCCTGGAATCCCTCCCAGTCCTGTCCACGGCTCTCCACCTCGACATTCTTCTGACCCTTTCTTGTAGTAATCTGAGACCATGCCTGCTTTGCAGAGGCGCCACGCTTGTCCGAGAGCTTGGCATTGAGGCTCTGACCACCCTCCGGTGAAGCATAAGCCACAACCTTTGTTCCCTTGAGTGTGTAGCGAGGGTCGTTGGCAACGTCCTTGAGGGCCTGCTTGAGGATCATGATAGACTCTGAGCGGAGCTCACTGCCCTTCACGTTTGCAGAGTTCACATCGTACATGATCTGAGCCTCTGTCACCTCGTGGATGACATCCTGATATTCGTCAGCCTTGAAGCTGTAAAGGCCATCCGTGCTCACGAGGTGTGCGGTGGTGTTGACTCCGTCAGCAACCTTGATTGCAGGGACGTCATAAACCTTTCCGCCGTAAAGCACCTTGCTGCGGAGTTCGAGGCGAGACTTCTCCATGCCCTTGACATACTTGAAGTTCACCTTTTCCTTGACGGTTCCGCCCTTGCTTGAAACGACCTTGTAATTATCCTTGACCTTTTCTCCCTGATACTTGAACTCACCGGCAGCCACCTCTCCGCCTTCATACACGAGGACCGGAGAAACAGCCAGAATAGCCTTCGGTGCAAAATATCCGTCCGGATAAGTCACCACGATATCGGCAGAGATATTCTCGCCGACGAGAGAAAGCACTGCAGGAGTGCACTTCACCTTGACATTGTCCGCCATCTGCATCTGCTTTGCCTTTGAGGCACCGCAGGAAGATGCCAGAACCACGAGCGCTGCAAAAGCAGCAAGTTTTACATAATTCTTCATATAAAAAAGTAAATAATGATAATATGCGCAGTTTAGAAAACAAAGATAAACTTTTTTCCGTATTTTTGCATTACGATGGACTTTCAGGAACTTCAAAAAATAAAGAATAAGTACGATATAATCGGAAATGACGCGGAGCTCAACCGCGCCATAGAGACTGCGCTCGCCGTGGCTCCCACGGACCTGGCGGTTCTGATAAGCGGAGAGAGCGGTGTGGGAAAGGACGCAATACCCCAGATCATACACCAGAACAGCAGACGCAGGACCGGCAAATACCTCGCCGTGAACTGCGGGGCAATCCCTCCGGGAACGATAAACGCCGAACTCTTCGGCCACGAGAAGGGTGCCTTCACCGGAGCCATAGGAGAGAGGAAGGGATATTTCGAGGAGGCCAACGGAGGCACGCTCTTCCTGGACGAGATAGGTGAGCTCCCGAGGGAGACGCAGGCGCTGCTGCTGCGCGTGCTCCAGAACGGGGAATACATGAAGGTGGGCTCCTCCAAGATAGAAAAGACCGACGTGCGCGTGATTTGCGCCACTAACGTGAACCTGAACTACGCCGTCGCCACGGGAAAGTTCCGCGAGGACCTCTACTACAGACTCAACGGCATCCAGATCAACGTACCTGCGCTGAGGGAAAGGAACAAGGACGACATCTACCTCCTTTTCCGCAAGTTCAGCTCAGACTTTGCAGAGAAGTTCAACCTTTGCAAGATCAGCCTCAGCCACGACGCCATCAACATGCTAACCTCCTACCGCTGGCCGGGCAATATACGCGAACTCAAGAACAAGGCCGAAGCAATCACGGGCATGAAATCCAGACCGGTAAGCCCGGGCTACGAGCGCCTGGAGATAGGAGCTGCGGCGCTTGCCGAATTCCTTCCGGCCGACCAGGACGCCCTGCTTCCGAGCATAGCTGCCGCAAACGCCGGCCAGGGAAGCATCAGCGACAACGACAAACAGCAGATAATCAAGGCAATACTGGACCTCAAGCAGGAAGTTGACAGACTCAAGCAGATAGTCGCAAGCGGAACGATGCCCCAGAGCAGCGTGAGGACGGAGGCTGCAGTTCCCGGGCTGATGGATTACAGCCGCCCGGAACCGGAAGAGCAGCAGCTGGAACCGGAACCTCAGGCCCCTGCCGAACTCTCTATCCGCAAGATGGGTGACGAGATGATCTTCAGGTGCCTTGCAAAGCACGGAGGAAAGGTAAAGCCCGCTGCCGCCGAACTTGGAATCTCCGAGCGAACCATTTACAGAAAACTCGCAGAAAAGAAAGCCTGATGAAACGTTACCTCGCAATAATCGCAGCAGTGCTGACAGTCACAGCCTGCGGAATCTACTCCTTCTCCGGCACATCCATAAAGCCGGACGTGGAGACCATAACCATCAACTTCTTCGAATACAAGGCGTTGAAGGTAAACCCAAGCCTGAGCAACGACCTCACGGAGGCCATCAAGAACCAGTTCAGGCGCATGACCAGGCTGGAGCAGGTGGAGACTGACGGGGATTTGGAGATCACGGGAAGCGTGACCGGTTACAACATATCAGCCCAGGCCATCACAGCCAACGAAGTCGCTGCACAGAACAGGCTTACAGTTACGGTGTCCGTAAGTTTCGAGAACAAGAAGCACCCGGACGAAAGCTTTGACAACAAGAGTTTCTCCGCCTACGGCGACTACGATTCCACCACAGCCCTCGAGGCAGTGGAATCATCCCTCTGCGCAGAAATCGTGGATAAGATAGTGGAGGACATTTTCAACGCCACAGTAGCACAATGGTAAATTTCATAGACATACACAAACTTAATCTGGAGGAACTGTCCGGAGTCATCAGCATGCATCCGTGGTATGCAGGAGCCCGCAGGGAACTCTGCGCCAGAATGGCTCGCAACGGAGCACTCAGCGACATTCTCATCGGTGAGTCTGCGATGTACATGGGTTCCACCAAGGTCCTTTCAGACCTTCTGAGACAGGAAACAGACGTGGATTACACAGACACAAGCGCACCAGAAGCAGTTGAAAAAGAAGAGACCAGGGAGCAGGGGCCGACCATCTTCGTGGTGGGAGGAGACTACTTCTCCCAGAAGGATTATGAAAAAGTCAAGGAGCCTGAGGATAACATCTTCTCCAAATTCGCCACCAAGGCATACGAAGGCGGTTACATTGAACCTCTGAGCGAAGATAATGAGGGTATCTACACGGAAACCATGGCCCAGATTTACCTCGAGCAGGACTATCCGGAGCAGGCAAAGGAGATTTATAACAAACTAATTTTGCGATATCCGGAAAAAAGTGTTTACTTTGCAAACCTTATAGACGAAATAAATAAAAAAGTCAAATAACATGAACGCATTATTCACAATTCTCACAATCATCATCGTGATCCTTGCGATTCTGCTTGTTGCAGTTGTTCTTCTCCAGAGCGGCAAGGGTGACGGAATGGCAAGTAACTTCATTGCAGGCAACCAGACACTCGGTGTACGCCAGACAGCAGACATCCTTGAGAAAGCAACATGGGGCCTCGTGGCAGTGATCATCATCCTTTCAGTCGTTGCTTCATTCACTACCGGAAAGAAGAGCACAGGAGTCGATGTCACAGACAAGAT
>JAGHUW010000046.1 GCA_018064625.1 Candidatus Cryptobacteroides equifaecalis
AAGGTCACCGTGGGCCCGATACTCGGAGCCTACCTGACCAGAGGATGGAATTCTTATCTGAGAAAATGGAAGCGCAAGTACAGTTGCAAGATCGAGCTCACTGAATCGAGCGAGTTCAGCATCCTGCAGTACGAAATCCAAGACTAACGAAATAGCCGCCCCGGGGGCGGCTATTTCGTTAGTCGTATTATTCATTGAGGGGCGTACCCCTCAAACTCCCTGAGCCGCCACCCGCTACCAAGAATTATCGGCGCTGAAGGAAGCGGACGAGGATGAGGAGGGACAGCAGAGCGAAGGCGAAGGTGCAGACGCGGCCGCAGATGTCCCCATAGCGGACGAAAGGCGTAACTTCCTTACTGAGATTGACTTTCCCTGTAAGCACCTCCCTCTGCCACCAGTCAGAGCGTTGCACAAGCTCTCCCCTGCTGTTGATGAAGCCGGATATTCCCGTGTTGGCGCAGCGGGCTATATCCCTGCGGAGCTCCACGGCACGAAGGCGCGAATAATTCAGGTGCTGCCTGTAACCTGGAGTATCACCCCACCAGGCGTCATTAGTAATGACGGTCATGGCCTTGGCACCCTTGCGCACATAATCCGTACAGTACTCGCCATAAATGGACTCATAGCAGACTGCACAGCCAAGCGCCAGGGAATCATTCACTTTCAAAAGGGAAATCTCCTTCTGCCCCTCGCAGCGGCCCATCAGAGCGGCATAACCCAGCTTCTTGCTCAGCCACTCATCTATAGGCACGAAAACCTTCGGGTAAGGAGTGGACTCGACGGCTACAACAAGCTTGCTTTTGTGGAAAATCTGCGGCTCAGTGTCCTCGGAAAGCATGATGGCGCTGTTCCTGGACTGCACCCACGCACCGCGCACCTTGCGGGCCAGATTGGAAGGCTCCTTGCTCGTATGGCTGTACTCGTAGCTTGACGCGCCGAAGAGAATGTCAGTCCCCGGATGCGAGCTGCGGAAAGTCTGGAAAGACTGCACGGTAGGAGAAGAGCTTATGTCATTGACCACCACATCCGAGGTGAAGGTCTCGGGCGCCAGGAGAAGGACCGAGGTGCCTGCGGAACTGTCCCGGCTTGCAAGAGCACTGTCCCAGAGTTCCATCACAACGGCATTCTGCTGCGCCTGACTCAGGAAATTGAACTTCTCATAAGGGTCGAAGTTAGGCTGGGAGACCACTACGTCAAGGCTGCCGCAGCTCTCGGGCTCATAGCTGCTGTAACGATACAGAGACCAGCCCACAGGAACAACAAGCAGAAGGCTCAGGGAGAGGGCCGAGAAAAGCTTGGCATAGCGGTTCCAGCTGAACCAGTGCCCGTCGGCAAAGGCAGTCAGAAGGCCATATATGCCAAGGTTGGCAGCCCATATCCAGAGCGAACCGCCAAGATGACCCGTAAGCTCATACCACTGGACAAGCTTCACGCTGCCCGCAAAGGCGTTGCCGAGCACCAGCCAAGGCCACGAGATATCCACCGAAAAATAAGACCTCTCCCATGCTATCCACATGACTGCAAGGAAGATATAAGGAAGAGGGCCCGTAAGTACACGCTTGCTCAGGCGGAACAGAGCCCAGACCAGAGACATCTGGAATGCGTTCGCCAGCACCGCGAACACCCCGCCGCCAACTGTGGCATTGCAGACCCAGAAAGTCGTGAATGCATTCCACAGCACGAAGCAGAGGTAGTGCACAAGAAAGAAATGCCTGCATCCCCCGCGATCCGCCAGATCGTCGGCCATCAGCAATGGGATAAAGCCGACAAGGGCGAAAAGCCCGCAGCCCGGCACCAGCCACGGAAGGCTGAGCAGCACCGAGGAGAGGAAGGCAAGCGCGTATGGCAGAATTCTATTCTTCATCGTCCGGCATCTGACCGCAATACTTTCTCCACTTGTCCAGAAGTGCGGTCATGTCCTGGGGAAGTTCCGAATCGAACTGAAGCCACTGTCCGGTGCCAGGATGCACAAAGCCAAGGGTCTTGGCATGCAGGGCCTGACGCGGGCAAATTTCGAAGCAGTTGCGTATGAACTGCCTGTATTTAGCGTAGATGGTACCCTTGCGTATCTCGTTTCCGCCGTAACGCTCATCGTTGAAGATGGGGTGGCCGATGTTGTTCATATGCACACGAATCTGATGCGTGCGGCCTGTCTCCAGCACACACTCCACCAAAGTCACGAACCCGAACCTCTCCAGCACGCGGAAATGGGTCACGGCATGCTTTCCCCTCTCCTCATCCTCATACACGCGGAAGCGCAGACGGTCGTTGGGGTCACGGCCTATGTTGCCCTCGATAGTTCCCTCGTCCTCCTTCACATCGCCCCAGACTATTGCCTGATAGCGTCTCTCGATGCTGTGGTCGAAGAACTGCTTCGCGAGGTTCAGCTGGGCGGCGTCGTTCTTTGCAACGGCAAGAAGGCCGCTCGTGTCCTTGTCTATGCGGTGCACCAGGATTCCCATGCGCTCATCTTCAGCCTCAGGACCCTGGCTGATGCCGAGGTGATGGCTGAGGGCGTTGATGAGGGTACCCTCGAAATGACCGTGTCCCGGATGCACGACCATGCCGGCAGGCTTGTTCACAACGAGCACATCGTCATCCTCATATACTATGTTCAAAGGAATGTCCTGAGGGAGTATCTCCAGCCCGCGACGCCTGTAAGGCATCACGAAGCGTATCACATCACCCGGGCGAACTATGTAGTTGGCCTTGGCAAGTTCATCTCCCACATACACATAACCCTCCTTCAAGGCCTGCTGGATGCGGCTGCGGGAGGTATCCTCCAGGTGCGTTGACATGTACTTGTCTATACGCATCGGAGCCTGTCCCTGGTCTGCGACCAGTCTGAAATGCTCGAATGTCTCCTCTGTCATCTCTATCTCCTTCTCAGTTTTTCAATCTTATCCGGGTCCGATGTCAGCGAAAGCGAGACAGCGGTTCCCATGCTCTGCGGATCACCCGCAGAAGCAATGCTCTGCGAGTAGACGACCGCCTTGAGCGTATCGGCGTAGGTCCTGGCGCGTTTGTCGAAACGCAGATTGCCCACATTCAGGGAGTTGTCGTGCAGCATATCCACAGCACGGCGGTAATCCTTACCCACAAGATCCGGCACGAAGGTCATATTGTCGGTAGAGCTCAGACCTACCACCAGATCTATGGTGGAGCCGCTGGTCACCATGCTGCCGGAAGGCACCTCGCGTCCGCGGCACATCTGCTTCAGCACATTGTTCGTAGCAATGTCCCTTACGTACACAAGCTTTCCGAGCATCAGCCCGTTCCTTACGAGTTCAGCCCTTGCCTGCCTTACGGAAAAGCCCACGAGGGACGGCATAGGGATCTTCTTGGCCACCTTGGTGTTGGTCCTGAGTTGGATCTTGCGTCCCTTCTTCACGTTGGAGCCTGCAGCAGGGCTCTGCTCGAACACCACGCCCGGCTTGAGGCCGCGCTGGAAGAGGGAGTCGTGAACCTCGGTCCTCAGACCTGCCCGCGAAGCTACGTGAGCAGCCTCCGTGGCCGTGAGGTTGGAGAAGTCAGGGACAACGATTACCTTGTTGTGATTGGTCACGAGATTGAGGGCAAGGGAAGCCCCGCTCACAATGAGCAGGACTACAAGCACGTATGCAATTATATTCTTTACCATTATAGCAACGATATTATTCCTTTTATTATCAAAGCCAAACCTATTGCCGCAAGAGCAATGCCGGAGCACCAGTTGGTGCGTCTGAGCGTTCTGTCGCTGAGACAAACATAATGGCTCAGGGCGTATGTGAGGGCCATCCAGTACAGCATCTCACCTGTGGCCACGAAGGGAAGGACAAGCCAGATGGAAATCCCTACGGATGTGACATCCATGTTCATGAAAGTCACAAGGGCCAACGCATAGAACAAGGCTCCAGGATTGGAGATGGCGCAGCCCATGGCCTGCAGCGTGGTACCCAGGCCGGCGCTGCCGTGACTCTGCACATCAGAGCTGACCATGGTTGTCCCCCTTGCCTTGCGTGTGATATTGAGTCCAACCAATATGACGATAAGACCACCGATTATGAATATCCACGAATTGTATTTATCTATGAAGCCGCTTACCAGGCCGAGGGCACACATGGCCATGCCGGTATAGAGCGTATCCACACACATGGAACCGAGACCGGCCATTATGCCTGCCTGACGGCTCTCATTGAGGGTCTTCTGAATTACGAAAAGGAGCACCGGGCCTACTGGAAAGGCCAGGATTGCTCCTATAAGAATCGCTTTTATGAAAATCAGTGCTACACTCATCCTATCTGCGTCCCGGAGGGCCCATAGGGCCACGCGGACCTCCTCCCATCTTGCCCATTGAATTGTTGAAATTACCGAAGCGATATGTCAAGGCAAGTATGACATAGCGTCCGAGGGTGTTGTTCACAGCCTCCATGTGATAGTTGGAGTTGTCAGTAACGGTCAGGTTGCGTGCCTGGCCGAGTATGTCGTAACCCTTGAGTGAAAGGGTTGCCTTCTTCTTGAAGAGAAGTTTGCTGATCTCTGCGTTGAATACCAGCTGCGATGGCTGATCTACAGTATAGCCGTTGTACCAGTTGTAGTTGATATCACTCTTCAAGCCTATTCCGGTGGCATCCCAAGTCCAGTTGATGGAACCGCCTGCCTGATTGTTGAAGGTCATTGTGTTGTCTGCAATGGTATACCAGCTCTTATTCATCCTGGTACGCGCACTGGCCGTAAGTTCAAGGGCATCAATCCTGTAAGTGAGTCTGAGCCTTTCCACAACGGAAAGGGTATTTGTCACATTGGTGATGAAATCCTTGGTATTGTCCATATCCCTGTGATCTGCCACGAACTCTTCCATGAACTTGTAGTAGTCCTTGGTAGGGTCAGAGTACTTGCTCATGTCAAGTTCCTTGGAACCCACGTATGAAGAGTTGGTAGACCAGTTCACACGGGTAAAATTCATGATGGAGAAGTTTGACCTCGCAATAGGGCTGTTTATTGAGATATTCATTCCGGCATTGGCAGAGTCATGTCCGTTGAAAGGCATGGTATACTGAACACCGTTGTTATTCCAAAGTGCGCTTACTATAGGGTTCTGCACAAGTCCGGCATTGAAGCGGACATTGAGAGAGAAGAACGACTTCTTGTTGTTGTATCTGTAGTCTCCCCTTATGCTGTGGGAGAAGTACGGAGTAAGGCCAGGGTTACCGAAGGACAGGCTGAGCGGATTGGTGTTGTCCGGAACAGGCATGAGCTGTGTGGTAGATGGCTGGCTCGAATTACCCCAGTAGAAGAGCCTCATGTTCGAGCTCTCGCTGAACTCACCCCAGAACATGGCGCGTGGGGAGAAGTTCCAGCGGTCATCCGAGTACTCCTTCGGAGCAAACTGCTGGGTAACAGGATCGTACTTGGTTGTGCTGTTGTATGTATGGGTAGGGATGGCGGCAAAACCGAGCTGCGCGCTTATCTTGTCCTTCTGGTACATGACGTTTGCTCCCATCTCATGGTTGGTGCTGAGATTGAGGATATTGTTGGAATAGGTGAAATCCTTCACCCCTCCGTTGTTCATGTCGAAGGTTTCCTTGTCTGAACTTGAACGCCTCCAGTTGTAGGAGTAATTGGCCTCGAGGAAGAAGTTCTCCGCAATAGGCTCGGTGTAGGTTGCACGGGCGAACACGCTGGAACTCTTCTGGTTAGCCTCGTATCTCTGGTTCAGTTTCTCGGAGATATTACCTCCCTCGGCATATGTGAGGGTGTTGTTGATATTGTTTCCAAGGAGATCGTTATTGGAGAACGCATAGCGGGACATCGCCGTGAGTGTGCGTCCTTCCTTGCCGAGCCTCTGCCTGAGAAGGAAGAAGCCGCTGGTGTTCACGTTCTTGTTTGAACCCGAGTTGTTGATGGTTGCATCCTTGAGCTTGCTCTCGTTGCCCTTGTGGTCATCATTCTTGGTGAACTCTGTGGAAGACTGGGCAAAGCCGCCGTCGCCGAAGTTCACCTGAGGCTCGAAGATGATGGATGTATTCTCCGAGAACTTGTGCTCCAGCCTCATGCCCACACGGTTACCTACCGTATGTGTATTGCTTGTACCCTCACTGTTGGTGAGGATGTCATTGTCCTGATAATAAGCCCTTTTGAAGCTCTTCTCCCACACATCCTTGTTGGTATTGTTGTAGAGATAGTTGGCTGTGAGGTTCATCTTGTCATCAAAGAGGTCGAAAGCTCCGTTCACGCCAGCCATATAAGAGGTGGTGATACCGTTGCCGTTACCCCAGCCACCCTGGCCGCGGCCCATTCCGCCGCCACCCATCATGTTGCCCATCATGTTGCCGGCAACATCGTTGTAGGCTCTGTTATTGGTATTGTTGGCGTTGACGATGACGCTGATCTGGGATTTCTTGTTGAAACTGCCGACGAAACCTCCCGCCTGGAAGCGGAACTGGTCGTTGGAGTTGTTGGCTGAAGGAATGTCAAGTCCGCCACCAGCAGTGACTGTTCCGAAAAGTCCCTTCATCATACCAGGCTTCATGCTGAGGTCAATGATGGTCTCCTCCTCTCCGTCACTGATTCCGGTAAACTGAGCCTGATCTGATTTCTTCTCTATCACCTTGAGCTTCTCGATGGCCTTGGCAGGGATATTCTTTGAAGCAAGCTGAGGGTCATCCAGGAAGAAAGTCTTTCCCTCAATACGTATCTGTTTGATGGTCTGACCATTGACAGTAATGGAGCCATCCTCTGCAACTTCAGCTCCCGGAAGTTTCTTGATGAGGTCTTCCAATACGTCGTTGTCTGAAGTCTTGAAATGATTGGCGTTGAACTCTATGGTATCCTTCTTGATCACTATAGGATTACCTGCGGCGGAAACCTTGGCGGCATCAAGCTGCTCGGCATCGAGATCCATCTTGATGGTGCCAAGATCAATAGTGGCAGAGGCTATCTTGATCTCCTTTGTGAACTCCTTGTAGCCCATGAGCTCAGCCTTGAAGATATAGTTTCCGTTACGCACAGATTCCATGTTCACCACACCATTCTCATTGCTGAGGACATATTTGAGAGCCTTTGGCTGATCTTTCTTGTGAAGCGAAACCGTGGCAAATCCAAGCGGGTCGCCCGTAGATGAGTCAACGAGAACAGCCTTGATGCTGTTCTGTGCAAACATGCTCACGGAAATGAGCAGAGCAGCCATTGTTGCCAGTAGTCCTTTAAGATTTTTCATATAAAAAGTTTTTGTACTTATTTGATTCTGCCTGGGTTTGACGCTATAAACTGCTCCCAGGAACTCACTGTCTTGGATCCTGAGAGCGGGCTCTTCAACTGATAATAATGGCACATCGCGAGTGCCAGAGCATCAGTCGCATCTAGGTATTTACTTTCAATTTTTATGCCAAGCGTCCTTTGAACCATGAGGCTCACTTGCTCTTTTGAAGCCGCTCCATTGCCGCAGATGGCCATTTTTGCCTTGCGCGGAGCGTATTCGTAAACGGAGACCCCATGGCTGAGAGCCGCAACCATCGCGGCTCCCTGGGCTCGGCCCAGCTTGAAGATGACCTGAGCGTTCTTCCCGTAGAAGGGAGACTCTATGGCAAGGTCATCCGGATGATGCAGATCGCACAAGGCATTCACCTTCTCGAATATGACATCCAGCTTATCGTATGCAGAATCAACTTTCCTGAGGTCGAGCACGCCCATATCTATGAAGCCCGGCTTGCCCGCCTCATCAACACGGACAATCCCGAAACCAAGGATATTGGTTCCGGGATCGATTCCGAGTATGGTCTTGGCCTTAGTCAATCTTGTCGAATCCTGTGTATGGCCTGAGAACCTCAGGGATTATGATTCCGTCCGGGGTCTGGTTATCCTCAAGGAGGGCTGCAACCACGCGTGGAAGTGCGAGTGAAGAGCCGTTGAGAGTGTGGGCGAGCTGGGTCTTGCCAGCCTCGTCACGATAACGCAGGTGAAGGCGGTTCGCCTGATAGGTCTCGAAGTTTGACACTGAGGAGATCTCAAGCCAGCGCTGCTGTGCTGCTGACCAGAGCTCGAAGTCGTAGGTGATGGCTGAAGTGAAAGACATATCTCCACCGCAGAGGCGGAGGATACGATACTTCAGGCCGAGCTTGTTGACGATTCCCTCCACGTGTGCAACCATCTTGTCAAGGGCCTCGTAGCTGTTCTCCGGCTTCTCCACGCGGACGATCTCCACCTTGTCGAACTGATGCAGACGGTTGAGTCCTCGTACGTCCTTGCCGTATGAACCTGCCTCACGACGGAAGCAAGGGGTATAGGCGGTAAGTGCCTTAGGAAGCTCAGAACCCTCAAGGATCACGTCCCTGAAGATATTGGTTACAGGAACCTCAGCTGTAGGCACCATGTAAAAATCGTCGAGGTTTGCATGATACATCTGGCCCTCCTTATCAGGAAGCTGGCCGGTACCGTAACCTGAAGCGGCATTCACCATTACAGGCGGCTCAACCTCCTTGTAGCCTGCAGCAGTGTTGCAGTCAAGGAAGAAGTTGATGAGGGCGCGCTGGAGCTTTGCTCCCTTATCCTTGTATACAGGGAAACCAGCGCCGGTGATCTTCACACCGAGGTCGAAATCGATGATGTCATATTTCTTTGCGAGTTCCCAGTGAGGGAGTGCTCCCTCAGGAAGATTCACATCCGGGCCACCCATCTTTACAACCTCGTTGTCCTCTGCACCCTTGCCAGGCTTGATGAGGTCGCATGGGGTATTTGGCATAAGAACAAGGTTGGACTCGAGCTCGCGTCCTGCAGCCTCCATCTGCTCGAGGAGTTCTGAGGATTTTGCCTTGAGCTCGGCAACCTGAGCCTTTGCAGCATCTGCAGCATCCTTGAGACCCTGCTTCATGAGAGCACCAATCTCTGCTGCCTTCTGCTTCTGCTGAGCAAGAAGCGCGTCTGATTCTGTCTGGAGCGCACGGCGGCGTGAATCCAGTTCCAGAACCTTGTCCACTATCGGCTGCGCGTCGAAATTCTTGATTTTCAATTTCTCGATAACCGCCTTAGGGTCATCGCGAAGCATTTTAAGTGTCAGCATATTCTTCTATATAAATAAAAAAAGGACCTGCAACCATCTCGAAGCGCAAGTCCTTGTTTTAAACTTCAATCCCTCCGAGATTAGTTCTCAACTGGGATTACCGATACGTAAGATCTGTCCAGACGCTTGCGTGTGAACTTCACTGTACCGTCCACGAGAGCATACAGAGTGTGGTCCTTACCCATGCCGACATTCTTGTCTGGATTGTGTACGGTACCTCTCTGGCGTACGATAATATTACCGGCTTTTACGAACTCGCCACCGAATTTCTTGAGTCCAAGACGTTTGCTCTGCGACTCACGACCGTTCTTAGAACTTGATTGACCTTTCTTGTGTGCCATAGTCTTCTAATTTTTAAGCGATTTCGTTAATCTTAACCTTAGTGAGCAACTGACGGTGACCATTGCACTTCTGGAAGCCCTTGCGACGGATCTTCTTGAATACAAGCACCTTGTCAGCCCTTGCCTCATCATCTACGACTGTAGCCTTTACGACTGCACCCTCTACATAAGGAGTTCCGACCTTAACGTCTCCCTCGTTCTCCACGAGAAGGACCTTGCCGAACTCTACATCAGCACCCTTGGCCTGAGAAAGTCTCTGGACAAAGATTTCATTTCCAGCCTCTACTTTGAACTGCTGGCCTGCAATTTCTACGATTGCGTACATAAATAAAACTTTGTTTAAAAAGTTTCGGCCGCAAGCGGTTGCCCACTGTGGCAACACTTCATAATGCTCAACGGTCATAAATCCGAGCCGCGAATTTACCACTTTTTTATTTATCTACCAAATTATTCCAAAGATTTGCTCATAAAAAAAATAATTCATATCTTCCTGTCTTTGACACTTTGATTTTGTTAGGCATAGGATAATTCAAGTCCCCAGATTGCTGTAGTAGCGATTTGGGGACTTTTGATTTTTTCTGACTTTGTAGTAGACAAGATTTGTTTGAGCCTGCGGTCAAGGGACTTCGGACCGGTACGCACCTGTCGGTGCTATCCCTCCCACGCCTTTGGCGCGGGCCCCTCCCGTTCACGAAGCCACGGGCGGCTACGCCGTCCGAAGTCCCTTGACCATCCGGCTCTATTT
>JAGHUW010000174.1 GCA_018064625.1 Candidatus Cryptobacteroides equifaecalis
AGCTACGACTCCGACGAGAACCGCCTCGTGGGCATAAAGGAATTCTTCGACTGGGTGGAGACCCAGCGCTACAAGATACAGTACAAGTACATGCTGAGCCGTTTCAGCGGCAAGGCCACCTGCCCCGAATGCCACGGCAGCCGCCTGCGCAAGGAGGCTCTCTGGGTGAAGGTGGACGGCCGCACCATCCACGAGATCCTGCAGATGGACGTGGATACGGCCCTGGACTTCTTCAGCAACATCGGCCTTAGCCCTAACGAGAGGGAGATAGTGGCCGAGCCTCTGTCCGAGATACTCAGCCGCCTGCACTACATCCAGGAGGTGGGTCTGGGCTATCTCAGCCTGAACCGCGCGAGCAACACCCTCTCCGGAGGAGAGAGTCAGCGCATCAACCTCGTCACCGCTCTGGGCTCATCGCTCGTGGGCTCGATGTACATACTCGACGAGCCGAGCATAGGCCTTCACCCACGCGACACCGAGCGCCTGATAGGCGTGCTCAAGCGCCTCAGGGACATAGGCAACACGGTCATAGTGGTGGAGCATGACGAGGAGATCATACGCGCTGCCGACGTGCTCATAGACATGGGCCCTCACGCCGGAGTGAACGGAGGCGAGGTGGTCTTCTGCGGCAAGGAGGCGGATGCCACTGCCGATGACAGGAAGCACTCGCTCACCCTCCAGTACATGGAGGGCGACAGGAAACGATACACACGCGCCACCCGCCCGTGGCAGTACGCCATAGAGGTGAAGGGCGCCATGGAACACAACCTCAAGGACATAGACGTCAGATTCCCGCTTGGGGTGCTGACAGTGGTGACCGGAGTCAGCGGCTCGGGCAAGTCCTCGCTTGTGGGCGACATACTCTACCCGGCGCTGTTCCGCCATATCAACGATTCCGGCGACCTGCCGGGCGTGTTCCGCGGCCTCGGTGGCAACCTGGACCGAATCCAGAGGGTGGAATACGTTGACCAGAACCCGATAGGCCGCAGCAGCCGCTCCAACGCGCTGACCTACCTCAAGGCCTTTGACGACGTGCGCAAGCTCCTCGCCGAGCAGCAGTATGCCAAGATCAACGGCTTCGGCCCGAATTTCTTCAGCTTCAATGCCGACGGCGGACGCTGCCCCGAGTGCCAGGGAGACGGGGTTGTGAAGATAGAGATGCAGTTCATGGCCGACGTGGAGATGGTCTGCGAGGAATGCGGCGGCAAGCGCTTCAAGCCCGAGGTGCTCGAGGTGCGGTACCGTGAGAAGAACATAGACGACATACTCAACATGAGCGTGGACGAGGCCCTGGAGTTCTTCGGCTCAGGCACTGAGACCGAGGCAAAGGCGGTGGCACGCAAGCTCAAGCCGCTGCAGGACGTGGGTCTGGGATACATAAAGCTGGGTCAGAGCAGCTCAACGCTTTCCGGCGGAGAGAGCCAGAGGATCAAGCTGGCCTATTTCCTCTCGCTGAGCAGCCAGGACAAGAAGAACAGCCACATTATGTTCATCTTCGACGAGCCTACCACGGGTCTGCATTTCTATGATGTGGAGAAGCTCTTGAAGGCCTTCGAAGTGCTGCTCGAGCATGGTCACAGCCTGGTTGTGGTGGAACACAATCCTGATGTGATACGCTGCGCGGACTGGGTGATAGACCTCGGCCCGGATGCCGGCACAGCCGGAGGAGAGGTGGTATTCGAGGGCACCCCTGCAGAGCTTGCAAAGACAGATACATTCACATCCAAATACGTTTGCCGATGAAAAGGATAGCAGCACTCACCATGGTACGCAACGACGACTTCTACCTGCGCAAGTGGGTGGAGTATTACGGCGCCCAGCTGGGAAAGGAGAATCTTTACATCTACTTCGACGGGACCGATCAGGTGATAGCCCCGTTCTGCGAGGGTACCCATGCCGAGCTCGTGGAAAAGATTGGCCATCAGGTGGTTGAGGCCGAGAAGGGCAGGTTGCGCTTCCTTTCCGACAAGGCTGCAGCCCTGCTTGCCGGAGGCTACGACCTTGTGATAGGCGTGGATGCGGATGAGTTCGTGGTGGTTGACCCCAAGCTTGGCAAGAGCCTGGCGGAGTATCTTGACGGCTGCAGGATAGGGGTGAGCCTCTCAGCATTGGGCCTGGACTTCGGCCAGAAACTTGGGGAGGAAGGGGATATCTGCGAGGGCAGGCCTTTCCTTCAGCAGAGGCATTATGCGCAGATAGGCACGCGCTATACCAAGCCTTCGATAGTGGCTCAGCCTTGCGTGTGGGGCTCTGGCTTCCATAGGATTAAGGGACATAACTTCCATATAGGCAAGGACTTGTATCTGATGCACTTCGGCTATTTCGACAAGCGCAGGTTAGAGGAGCGCTTCAGCGATGCAGACAGGCTCAGCCAGGGCTGGGGCAAGCACATGAAGAAGCGTGCCCGCACTATTAGATACGCAACCGAGCTTCCGGCCAGGGACTTTGACCGCTGGACAGTCTTTGCGAGGTGCTGCCAGAGCGTGGTCCGTCCTCCGTACGCATGGAACAAGCCGGCGATGTTCGAGTTGAGGATAGTGGTAAGGATACCTGAAAGGTTTTGGAATATAGTATGAAAAAGAGTTATACAGCAATCTATTTTGCCATATCGCTGGTCTTCCTGCTGATATTCTCGTGGAGCACCACGCCCCTGAACGAGTGTTACGGCTGGGATAGCCCGTTTTTCCAGACCATAGGGTTGGGAATACTTCAGGGCAAGGTTCCGTATGTGGACCTGTTCGACCATAAGGGCCCGCTGCCGTTCTTCATGGACGCGCTGGGCTATTCCTTCGGCCTGGGCCGCCTCGGAATCTTCATCCTTCAGGTTCTGAACCTCGGCCTTGTCTTCTGCATCCTGCACAGGATAGCTCTCAGGCTTGCCGGAAGCGCCTCGCGTGCCTTCGCAGCCGTATGCCTCTGTCTGCCCGCATTGGCCGTCTTCATCACGGAGGGAAATCAGGTGGAGGAGTGGGAACTGCCTTATGTTTCCCTGTGCCTGCTTTTTGCGCTGGACTATCTGCTCTCCGGGCGGAGCAGTTTCCCGCTGTGGAAGAGTCTTGCCTTCGGCGCCTGCTTCGCCCTTGTCTTCCTTACCCGTCCGAATGACGGTGTGATGTGGATAGGCGGGCTTTACTTCGGCCTTTTCCTTATCTGGATCGTTCGCAGGAGGTATTCTCTCATCGTTCCCAATGTATTGATGTTTATTCTGGGAGCCGCTGTTGCGTCGGCCCCTTTCCTGGGATATTTTGCGGCACATGACGCGCTGGATGACATGTTCTACGGCATGATCATCCACAATATCAAGTATGCCGGGGACGTGATGTTCTCCTGGGGCGGAATAGGTATGATCATCATACCTTCGCTCATTGTGGTTACAACGCTGCTGCTTACCCGCAGGGAGGAGAGGCTGAAGGATCTGGCTTTCATGCTGGTTCCTATGCTGGTCTTCACCGTGATACTCATAGGCAAGAGGGACTACTACCATTATCTGATTCCGCTGATCCCTTACATGCTGCTGTGCTATACCCTCTGTCTCATGCATTCTCAGAAGGTTTTCCTATGGGTCGTATGCTCGCTGCTGATCGCATTCAGCTACAGGGAGTGCAGCTTTGTGGTGAATACATGGCTCAGGTCTTCCGTGACACGCGAGTTCTATGCCCAGACTGATGGACTGTTCAAGCAGGTGCCTGAGAATGAGAGGAATACGGTGTGGAACTATAATCTGGATACCTACAAG
>JAGHUW010000181.1 GCA_018064625.1 Candidatus Cryptobacteroides equifaecalis
CCTGTATGGGATCCTGAGAAGTGTATCCAGTGCAACACCTGCGTATTCGTCTGCCCTCACGCAGCCATCCGCCCATTCATCCTCACAGAGGAGGAGGCACAGAACGTTCCTGCAGGCCTCAAGGTAACAGACGGAAAGGCTACCCTCAAGGGTTACAAGTTCGCTCTCGCAACTTCAGTCGATGACTGTACAGGTTGTGCAAACTGCGTCGACGTATGTCCTTCAAAGGAGAAGGCCCTCACAATGGCAGCTTACCAGGACAACACCGCAGAGCAGGCAAACTACGACTACCTCAACAGCAAGGTGGGCTACAAGAAGCTCTTCGACCCTAAGTCCAACATGAAGAACGCCCAGTTCGCACAGCCACTCTTCGAGTTCTCAGGAGCCTGCGCAGGTTGCGGCGAGACACCATACATCAAGAACATCACCCAGCTCGTAGGTGACCACATGATGGTTGCAAACGCTACCGGATGCTCTTCTATCTACGGTGCTTCATTCCCTGCATCTCCATACTGCACAGACGCCAAGGGCCACGGTCCGGCCTGGGCAAACTCACTCTTCGAGGACTTCTGCGAGTTCGGTCTGGGTATGCGCCTCGGTTCGGAGCGCATCCGCGAGACTGTTGCAGACCTCATGAAGAAGGGTCTCACCTGCGAGTGCTGCAGCGACGAGATGAAGGCACTCTTCCAGCAGTGGCTTGACAACAAGGGCAACTACGCAGTTACCCGCGAGGTGGCAGACAAGCTCGTTCCTCTCATGGAGGCATGCGGCTGCGACACCTGCAAGTCTATCCTCAACCTCAAGCAGTACATCCCTGCACGCAGCCAGTGGATCATCGGTGGTGACGGTGCATCTTACGATATCGGCTACGGCGGTCTCGACCACGTACTCGCAAGCGGTGAGAATGTGAACGTCCTCGTCCTCGATACAGAGGTTTACTCAAATACCGGTGGACAGTCTTCAAAGGCTACCCCTGCAGGCGCAATCGCCAAGTTCGCTGCAAGCGGCAAGAAGATCCGCAAGAAGGACCTCGGTATGATGGCAATGAGCTACGGCTACGTTTACGTTGCACAGGTTGCAATGGGAGCAAGCCCAGTTCAGTTCATGAACGCCATCAAGGAGGCTGAGGCTTACGACGGACCATCCCTCATCATCGCTTACGCTCCATGTATCAACCACGGTCTCAAGGCCGGCATGGGCTTCAGCCAGAAGGAGGAGAAGCTCGCAGTCGAGTGCGGTTACTGGCACCTCTACCGTTATAACCCTACTCTCGAGGGAACAGACAAGAATCCGTTCTCACTTGACAGCAAGGAGCCGGATTGGAGCAAGTTCCAGGACTTCCTCAAGAGCGAGGTTCGTTTCGCGTCCCTCTACAAGCTCTTCCCTGAGCAGGCAGATGAACTTCTGAAGGCTACCGAGGAGTTTGCAAAGATCAGACTTGAAACCTACAAGAAACTCGCTGACTAATTTAAAATATGAAAAAGACGCTACTTTTCACAGTAACGCTCGTCATGATGGCTTCTTCTGTGGCTTCCGCCCAGAAGAAGCCTCTTGATCATAGCGTGTACGACAGATGGGAGAGCACATCAGCCCCCAGCCTTACAGACAACGGCAAGATTGTCTCCTATCAGATAAACAGGCAGGACGGGGACCAGAGGCTCGTATTCGAGAATCTGGAGACCGGAAAGAGCCTGACCATCGAAAGAGGTAATTCTGCCAGCATTTCAAGGGACGGCAACTGGGCTGTCTTCAAGGTCAAACCATTCCACGCAGATGTAAGAAAGGCGAAGATCAAGAAGCTTAAAGCAGACAAGATGCCTAAGGACACCCTTCGTTACATCAACTTGAACAGTTTTGAGGTTACAGACCTCGGAAACGTAAACAAGCACTTCACCGTCATGGAGGCTGAGCCTTATCTCGGCTTTGAAAAGGGCGCCAAGGATAGCACATACTATGTTTTCATGAATCTTGCCAGCGGACGCAAAGACACTCTCAGGAATGTCTCGGGCTACACCGCTGACAGATTCGGAAAACAGATGTGCGTAACTTTCAAGAAGAACAAAAAGGACAGTCTTTCGAAGAACTGCCTCATGCTCTTCAATCTCACCACGATGAAGGGAGACACCCTTTCATCCGGCATGGAGAACTATTATTCTCCGAAATTCAACCACGAGACGAACAAGATCGTCTTCCTGGCATCCAACGACAAAAGAAAGGAAGGGCCAAAGCATTGCAGCGTAATGCTTTACGAGAGAAGAAGGGACGGCAGTTCCGTAACCGAACTTCTCCCTCAGGATTACAGCGAAGGCCTTCCTGAGAAATGGGCTGTTACCGAAAAGGCCGGCCCGCGTTTCTCAAAGCTCTCAGACAGGATTTTCCTCGGGGTTTCGGCACCTGTACCCCAGAAGGACACCACCCTCATCGACTTCGAGACCCCTCAGCTCGATATCTGGAGCTGGGACAAGCCTATGGTCCCTCCGGGAGAGAAGCTGAACAAGGGAAAGCTTGAGAACATCACCTACACGTCCTGCTTAGACGTGACAACACAGAAACTTACACTCCTCTGCACCGAGGACAGCGAAAGCGTCAGCCTCATTGACGGAGGCGAGTCAGACTGGGCCCTTATTCACAACGACGGCCCATATCGTCTCACCCGCACCTGGGACAGCAACCGCTTCGTGGACATCAGCCTCGTGAACCTGAAGACAGGTGAGAAGAAGATGCTTTTCGAGAAGCATAGCGGCTCCGTGGGCGTATCCCCTGAAGGAAAATACCTCTACTGGTTCGACTTCTCAGACCTCAACGGCTACACCTACAATCTTGCCACAGGCGAGACCGTCAACGTCACAAAGGGCCTCGACGGCATTTTCTACAATGACGAGGACGACCATCCGGACGTTCCGGGACCATTCTCAGGCGCCTATTGGTATGAGGGAGACTCAGCCTTCCTTCTTGCGGAGAAATACGATATCTGGAAACTCCAGCCGGACGGAAAGAACCCTGTAAACCTTACAGCGTTCGAGGGCCGCAACACCAACCGCCAGTTCCGCTACGCACGCTTCACCCGCAGCGAGATCAGCTCCGCACATTCTGAGGTAGGCGTTCAGCGCGTGATAGGCCGAAAGGACATCCTTGACCTCAGCGTATTCGACAGGACCACAAAGCAGAACGGATTCGCCACTGTGAGCGCGGCAAAGCCAGGCGTTCGCGACCTCGTTCTCCAGAACTACAGCTTCCAGCACATGAACCATGCACTCAAATCGAAGGCTATGGTTTACCGCAAGGGCAACTTCAACGAGTGTGTGGACGTCTATCTAACCATGGACGGCTGGAAGACAGAGAGAAAACTCAGTTCCATCAACCCTCAGAAGGAGGAATATCTCTGGGGAGACGTTCAGCTCGTCAAGTGGAACGCCTACGACGGAACCCCTCTCGAGGGACTTCTCTACACCCCGGAGAACCTCGACCCGAACAGGAAGTACCCTATGATAGTGTACTTTTATGAGAAGAATACCCAGAATATGTTCTCACACTACTCCCCTGCCCCAAGCAGGTCCATAGTATGCTTCCCGTTCTGCACCAGCAACGACTATGTGGTCTTTGTACCGGACATAGTATATAAGGACGGCCACCCGGGAGAATGCGCATACAACTGCATCTGCGCCGGAGCCGAGTCAATGTGCGAGCAGTTCCAGTTCATCGACAAAAGCAAGATGGCAATCCAGGGCCAGAGCTGGGGAGGATATCAGACCGCCTACCTCGTAACCAGGACAGACATGTTCGCAGCCGCTGAGGCCGGAGCCCCTGTGGGCAACATGACCAGCGCCTACGGTGGGATACGCTGGGGCTCGGGCGTGTTCCGTGCAATGCAGTATGAACATGGCCAGAGCCGCATAGGCAAGTCCCTCTGGGATGAGGGCGGACGCGAGCTCTACATAGAGAACTCCCCTGTATTCCATGCAGACAAGGTCACAACCCCTCTGCTCATCATGCACAATGACAATGACGGAGCAGTTCCATGGTACCAGGGAATAGAGATGTTCATGGCTGTGCGCCGCCAGCAGAAGCCGGTATGGCTCCTCCAGTACAACAGGGAGGCTCACAACCTCAACGAGAGGAGGAACTGCAAGGACCTCTCTGTCCGCATGATGCAGTTCTTCGACCACTACCTGAAGGGAAAGCCTATGCCGGCATGGATGAAGGACGGCATCCCTGTAACAAGGAAAGGCTCTTACCTGGGTTACGAAACAACGGAATAATGCTGGAAGATTTCAGGTTGAAAGTATTTCTTAAAGTCGTGGAGGCGGGCAGTCTTACAGAGGCAGCCCGCTCCCTCGGCATTTCACAGCCTGCCGTCAGCCAGAATATCGCCGAGCTTGAGAGGGAAACCGGCTGCAAGCTCTTCGTCCGCCACCGCAGCGGCGTGGAACTTACCGAGCGCGGCCGCCACTTCCGCTCCTGCGCCGAGCAGATCATGCACTGGTACTCCTGTGCTGCCGCAGGGCCTTCCCCTGCTGAAGAGCCTATCCCCGTCAGAACGGACAACGACTCCCCTGCCATAGAGCTGTGGTCTTCGGAAGGGGATGTACATATAATAGTAAGAAAGAAATGAGCTCATTATTGTTGAAGAACGTCCTTCACGAAGGACGAAAGACCTGCATATTGATTGCAGACGGCAGGTTCAAGGACCTCAACGCCCCTCAGGATTGCCCTGCGGACAGGGTATATGAGGCCGACGGACTTGCAATACTGCCTGCCATGTACAACACTCACACCCACGCCGCAATGACCCTGCTGCGCGGATATGCAGACGACATGGCTCTGAACAAGTGGCTGCAGGAATACATCTGGCCTTACGAAGACAAACTCACGGCTGAAGACATACGCCGCGGCAGCGAGATTGCCATACGCGAGATGCTTGCAGGCGGAACCGTATTCTTCTCGGATATGTATTTCGAGATAGAGGGAACGATGAAGGAGGTGGAAAAGTACGGTATGCGCGCCGCCATAGGCATCACCATGCTGGACGGTCACAGCCTCAGCCAGCAGGAGCATAAGCTGGACACGCTGAAACACTGGAAAGACCCCTCAGGCGGACTGCTGACCCTCACCATAGACCCTCATGCCATCTACACCGCAGGCCCTGAAACCTTCAGGAAATGCGCCCGCCTCTGCAAGGAGACCGGGTACATGCTCCACACGCACCTCAGCGAGACCAGGGAGGAGGTGGAGAACTGCATCAAGGCGCATGGCACCACGCCGGTACGCTACCTCAACGAGCTTGGTGTGCTCGGCCCGCATGTCATAGCCGCGCATTGCGTGCACGTTGACAAGGAGGAGTGGAAGATCCTGGCCGACAACGGCGTCACCGTCTCCCACTGTCCTGCCTCGAACATGAAACTGGGCAGCGGCCGCTTCCCTTACGAGCTTGCGATAGAGTCCGGCTGCCGCATCACCATCGGAACGGATGGAGCCTCTTCCAACAACAACCTGGACCTCAGGGAAAGCGTGAAGCTTGCGACCCTGCTGGCCAAGGTGAACGGGGACCCGGAGCTTCTTCCGGCCGAGCTCGCCCTAAGATGGGCCACACGCAACGGTGCCGAGGCCTTCGGAATCGACGCCGGAGAGGTGAAGGAGGGAATGCTGGCCGACGCAATCCTGCTCAGGATGAGTCCGGAAAGGATGCAGCCTTGCCATAACCTCGTCTCCAATTTCATCTACAGTGCGGACAGTTCCTGCATCAAGGTAACAATTTGCAATGGCAAGATAGTTTACGAGTCAGATTTCAGCATGATTTTTGCAGGAAACTGATTTAATTAATATCATTTCAGTAACATGAAAAAATTCATCATCAGTATTGCAGCCGTAATCATGGCTGTATCAGCGGTTTCCGCACAGCAGATTCAGAATCTGCCTAACGACCCTGCAACCAAGGTCGGCGTGCTTGACAACGGCATGACCTACTACATCCGCCATAATGACAAGCCGGCCCAGAGAGCCGAGTTCTATCTTGCCACAAACGTGGGTGCAATTCAGGAGGCACCGGACCAGGACGGTCTTGCACACTTCCTCGAGCACATGTGCTTCAACGGAACCAAGAACTTCCCTGGCAAGGGCATCATCAACTACCTCGAGAGCATAGGCGCAAGCTTCGGCGGCAACGTGAATGCATCAACAGGAATCGAGCAGACCATCTACATGCTCACCAACATCCCTCTCGTACGCCCTTCAGTGGTTGACTCATGTATCCTCATCATGCACGACTATTCACACTTCGTGCTCTGCGAGGATTCTGAGATTGACGCTGAGCGTGGAGTCATCATCGAGGAGAAGCGTTCACGCAACGTAGCCGGCTGGAGAAACTACATGGAAATGAAGAAGTACCTCTTCAGGGGCACACCATACGAGAGCGTATCCCTCATCGGAAGCCAGGAACAGCTTGAGACCTTCAACCCTCAGAGCCTCAGGAACTTCTACCACACATGGTATGTTCCTTGCAACCAGGCTCTCATCGTTGTGGGAGACATCGACGTGGCTGAGACCGAGGCAAAGATCAAGAACATCTTCGCAGACATCCCTGCTGCAGAGAACCCTAAGCAGAAGGATGTGATTGTGGTTCCGGACAACCAGGAGCCTATCATCGGCATCATCACAGACGAGGAGAGCACATCCTCGGAGATCGAGGTAGTCTGGAAGAGCGAGGCCATGCCTGAGGCTTACAACAGCACCCCTATCAGGCTCATGACTGACATCATCAAGAGCATCATCACCATCAGCATGAACGAGAGGCTCAACGACATCAGCTCAAAGCCAGGTGCTCCTTTCATGAACGCAAGCTTCGGCTTCGGCAAGCTCATCGAAACCATGGAGGGAACTATGGTTTCTGCTTCAGACAAGGCTGAGAACATACTCACCGCATTTGAGGCAGTTCTCACAGAGGCAGAGAGACTCAAGCGTTACGGTCTTTCAGACGACGAGATCAACCGTGCCAAGACAGAGATTCTCTCCCAGTACGAGACCGCTGCAAACAAGGCAGACACCAGGAAGAACCCTGAGTTCGTTCAGCCTATGATCCAGAACTTCTTCAACAACGTATCCTTCATGGACCCTGCAATGCAGTATCAGCTTGTGCAGATGATCATGCAGCAGGTCAGCCCGGCAGTTGTGAACCAGGTTACACCTGGTGTCATCACCAAGGAGAATATGGTTGTGATCTACACCGGCCCTGAGAAGGAAGGTGTTGCAGTTCCTACCGAGGAGGCTATACTCGGCATCATCGGCAAGGTTGAGAACAGCGAGATCGAGCGCGGCGCCGTAGAGGCAGTTCCTGAGGCATTCCTCGACCCTGCAGCTCTCAAGGGAGCAAAGATCAAGAAGAGCGCTGATTCTTACTATGGATCCACAAAGCTCACCCTCGCAAACGGAGCAGAGGTAATCCTCCTCCCTACAGACTATGAGAAGGACAAGGTCATGATTCAGATCATGAAGAAGGGTGGACGCAGCCTCATCGCAGACGAGGATATCTACAGCTTCGACCAGAGCGTATGGGGAGCATACACCGGATTCACCGGAGTAGGTCAGTTCTCCCAGACCACAATGAGCAAGATGCTCAGCGGAAAGCAGGTAAGCGTGCAGCCATACATCAACGGCTACACCCACGGTCTTACCGCCAACTCTACAACCAAGGACCTTGAGACAGCATTCCAGCTTCTCTATCTCTCATATACCCAGCCTCGTTTCGACGCAGACGAGTTCAACCAGGGTTACAAGCAGATTGAGGCCATACTCCCTCAGTTCGTGGAGCAGTCAAGCTACAAGCTTCAGCAGGAAGTTACCAAGACACTCTACAACAGCCCAAGACGCACTCTCATCAGCCAGGAGGTGCTCGACAAGGCAAGCCTCGCAACCATAGAGAGAGTTGTGACAAAGCAGCTCTTCAACGATGCCGCCGGAATGAAGGTGGTTATCGCAGGTGATTTTGACAAGGATGCCGTTATCCCTATGGTGGAGAAGTACATCGGCTCCATCAAGAAGGGAAAGAAGGCAAGTGACTGGAAGTTCTGCAACGACGGATTCGTAGACGGTAAGATCATCAACGAGTTCCGTACCAAGATGACTGCACCTAAGGTTACTGTCATCCAGCTCCTCAAGACAGACAAGCCATACAGCACAGAGGCCGACGTGGCATACTCTGCACTCTCATACATTCTCGACATGGTTTATGTTGCCACACTCCGTGAGGAGGAAGGCGGTACCTATGGAGCAAGCTC
>JAGHUW010000050.1 GCA_018064625.1 Candidatus Cryptobacteroides equifaecalis
GCCTGAAGGACGGCACTTCATTCATCATCCCGATGAAGCTTCCTTCCATGCCCAGACTTGAGGACAACAAGCTCCACTTCAGCTTCTCTCAGGCCCATGACACCCATATCGTGCAAGAGAACATCATAGGCGTATCTGTGATCGACAAGCCGGAAGGCTGGCGAGCCAGTGTCATCGGATGCTCCGTAAGGATTCAGGCTCCGGCCGAAACAAAGGAGGATTATGACAGAAGCGGATTCGTATCCGTCATCGCAACCTCGGGAGACCAGACTTTCATCGGCAAGATCTACGTCACCCTCGACAGACCGCTCTTCGACATGAGCGTTTCACCGGACGGCCGCATGACCCTTACGGAGCTCGACACAGACTTCAACTCCCCTGGATTCCTCGCAGGGTTCTGCAAGGCGGAAGACTTCGACCCAAAGGCGATTGCAGCCCATGCTGATGGATATCACAACGCAGAGGACAAGGAGAGCTTCTACCTCAGCTGGAATTCATATATGGAAGGCAAAACATACGGAATGAGCCTTGCGTCTTCAGTTTCCGATGCGGTTCCCGGACAGAAATATGCCGCTTACTGCCTCCCTGGCAGTTACTCGAAGTGGATAGGCAGCAAGGCCAGCGAATATGACGTTTGCGTCAAGTACTTCACATACAGCAAGGTAAACTTCGCGGCAAACGGCGTGGGTGTGGACAAGGCCAACCTTTCCATCAGCATGCTCGGAGCCGAATCCTTCTACGGCGGAATAATGATGTACACCTCCGACGATGAACTTCCGGCAATAGCCGAAGAGTTCCTCAGCGACGCAGCACCTGCAATCGGCGGATCCGGAGCAGGAGTGTTCGGAACAAATATGAAGTCATACTCGGGAAAGATCAGTCTTTTCGCCGCTCCGCTGGACGGAGACGGAAAACCGAGTGAAAGGACCATCCTTCCGGGTGCCAAATATGCCATAGGAATCATCCCTATCGATGGCGAAAGGGTATCCGGAGAATACAGTGTGGACGATGTCATCATCAAGACCGTGGAGATGAACCAGCCTAGCGCCACGAGCACTGTTCTCGTGACCGCAAAGGAGGGTGCCAAGACCACGACATCGGCTTCCGCCACTTTCGACATCACCGCAGCCGTGAGCAAGTTCTTCTACCGCGTGGTGCCTGAAAGCGAACTCGCGGAGAGCGGAATGAGCGAGCTGCAATACGTTCTTGCAAAGGGAATATGCTGGGACAGGGCGATCATGCAGGCAAGCGGTGCCATCAGCGGCATCGATGACAACTGCACCAACCTCACCCCGGGAACAAAATGCAAGGCCATAGGAGCGGGATTCACCACAAAGGGCGAATACTACCTCGTGAGCATCGGCGTCACAAGTGACGAGGTAAGGCTCTCCGGCGGAAACTTAAGCCTGGATTCATTCTCCACGAGTGTGGTCAACGCGAACTCCACGAAGATAACAGTCAAATTCACAGCCTCGAGCGAAATGACCGAGATCAGGTACATAGACAGACTCACCAAACAGGAATACGAGCAGGTCTATGGCTCGGAGGACAATGTATTCTCCATTCTTACAAGCGGTTCAAGGTGGGATTATTCTTCAGTGGATCCATCCTCCGACGACACCATAGAAATGTATGTCAGCCCGTCCGATACGGAATTCATATTGTTCGCGGTAGGAATGGATTCAGACGGAGCATACACAAAACTCAAGAAAATCGAAATCAAGCTTTAACGGCAGGATAGATGAACTATAGAAGATTTATTGCGGCTGTTGCAGCTGTATTCGCCTTCCTCTCCCCTGTCATGGCCCAGAACAAGGTCATGGTTTCGGGTATTGTGAAGGATGCCTCGGACGGCCAGCCCATCATAGGAGCGGCAGTTGCCTACAACGGGGACGGAGTCATTACAGACCTTGAAGGAAAGTTCAGTTTCAGGTTCCCGGAAGGAAGCTCCATCACAGTGAGCCAAATGGGATACGTCGACCAGACACTGACCGTCCCTGCGGGAGTGAAGGAATGGAAGATAGAGGTTTCCCTGCAGATCGACAGGCAGATGATCGAGGAATCGGTGGTGATTGCATACGGTGTGCGCAAGAAAGGTACCGTGGCAGGTTCCGTGGCCTCGATCAAGGCCGACAAGCTGGAAAACACACCTACGGCGGCATTCGACCAGGCCCTCCAGGGACAGGTTGCCGGACTCACGGTGCTTTCATCCACAGGTGAGCCAAGCTCGTCAGCAACCATGACCATCAGAGGAACCAACTCCATCAACTCGGGAACGGCCCCTCTTTATATACTTGACGGCATGCCTATCTCTGCTGCGGACTTCAACACCATCAATCCGGCGGACATAGAGAACATCTCGGTGCTCAAGGACGCAACAAGTACATCCATATATGGTGCCCGCGCCGCCAACGGTGTGATTGTGATCACCACCAAGAGGGGCAAGGTTTCAGAACGCCCGAACATAGATTTCCACACCCAGCTGGGTATCTCCCGCATTGCAGTGGGCAAATGGGACCAGATGAATACCGAGGAGAGGATACGCTATGAGAAGGAGATAGGACTCACTGACGGCAAGAACTACGATTTCCTTTCAAAGACAGACGTCAACTGGCTCAAGGAAGTCTATTCAGACAACGCACTTCTCCAGAACTACGAGATGAGCATATCCGGGGCCGACGACAAGACAAACTATTATGTATCAGGCGGATATTATGACCAGCAGGGTATCGCCATAGGTTCCGGCTTCAAACGCTACTCGTTCAAGACAAACTTCGAGCGCAGGGCTGCAGACTGGTTCACAATGGGAGTCAACGCAAACCTCAACTATCAGGAGATAGAGCAGGCGGACGAAGGAAACTACACCCTGGTAACCCCAATCTCGGCATCCAGGTTCATGCTCCCTTACTACAGTCCTAAAAAGGAAAACGGATCTCTTGCCAGCGTAAATGACGGAAGTTGGAAGGGTATGGGCCAGAACCCTCTTGAGTGGCTTGCAAACAACCCTCTCAACTACAAGAAGTACAAGCTCTTCACCTCCGCCTACGTGGAACTGGAAATACTTAAGAACCTCAAGTTCAGGTCCCAGGCCGGAGTGGATTTCTCTCACGTAACCGCTCTGAGCAAATCCTTCCCGAGCTACAAACCAAACCTCGAAGAGGGAACGGCATCCCGCCAGAGCACAGATGGAATGAATCTCACCATCACCAACACGCTCAATTATTCCTTCGATATAGACAAGATCCATGACTTCCATTTCCTCCTGGGCCAGGAAGGTGTGAACTATCATTTCGAGGCATTCAGCGTAGCCACCGCCGGGCAGACAAACGACAAGCTCACGGACATAGCGACCGGAACACGCGCCACTTCATGGAGCAGCACCGCAGACTCTGACTACTCGTTCCTTTCATTCTTCGGAAGAGGAGAATACAACTACGCCAATAAATATTACCTTGAGGCCTCACTCAGAACGGACGGTTCCTCAAGATTCGGCAAAAACAACAGATGGGCAGCGTTCTGGGCCGTCGGAGGCATGTGGGACATACGCAACGAGGACTTCGCAGCCCCTGTGAAGCACTGGCTCACAACAGCGCAGATTGCCATCAACACCGGTACTTCAGGAAACTCTTCCATCCCCAACTACGAGCACCTCGCCCTCATGGTAGGAGGGGCAGACTACGTTGGACAGAGCGGTATGGTCCCTTCCCAGATGGGCAATGACAAGCTCACATGGGAGACCACCTGGGCAAACAACCTCGCATTCAGGGCCGGATTCTTCTCAAGAATCAACACCAGCCTTGAGTTTTACTGGAAGAAGACCTACAACATGCTCATGGAAGTCCCTCTCTCCTACACCACGTCGAATGGTTTCGGCTACAGATGGGACAACGTGGGAGGAATGGTCAACGCCGGAGCAGAATTCAACATCGATGCCCTTGTAGTGAACAAAGGTGATTTCAGATGGAACGTGAACGCCAACTTCTCATACAACTACAACGTCATAACTGAACTTTACAATGGCGTTACAGAATATGAGAGCGCCAACACCAACACCAAGCTGATGGTGGGACACCCTGTGGGTGAGTTCTTCATCAATAGGTTCGCCGGTGTGAACCCTGCGAACGGTGAGGCCCTCTGGTACACAAAGGACGGAGAGATCACAAACGTTCTCAGGGAGTCGGACAAGGTAATGATAGGCAAGACCTACTTCGCGCCTTGGCAGGGCGGATTCGGCACTTCCCTCTCATGGAAGGGGCTGACCGCATCGGCCCAGTTCAGCTGGGTGGCAGACAGATGGATGATCAACAACGACCGCTACTTCGACGAGAGCAACGGCCGCTTCCAGGTTTACAACCAGAGCCGCAGGCTGCTGAACAGATGGAAAAAGCCGGGTGACATCACAGACATCCCAAGACACGGCATATACACGGAATTCGACAGCAGACTCCTCGAGGACGCTTCCTTCATGAGACTCAAGAACCTCATGGTGTCATATTCCCTGCCAAAGACCATACTCGGCAAACAGAAGGTAATCAGAGGCGTACGCGTTTATGCACAGGGGCAGAACCTGCTTACTTTCACCAACTTCTCGGGACTCGATCCGGAAGGAACCGCAAACATCTATGCCGCACAGTACCCTATGTCAAGGCAGTACACCTTCGGTATCGACTTAAGTTTCTAGCATCATGAGAAATTCCAACATCATCATAAAGACACTTATATCGGCAGTCCTCTGCACCTTCTGCGCAACCTCCTGCCTGGACAAGGAACCGGGAGACGCAATCCGTACCGAGGAGGCAATGAGCAGCTACTCCGAGGCGGAGCAGGTACTCGTGGGAATCTATGCCGACTGGAAAAGCGCATCCCTCTATAGCGGCCTGCTGACACTGCTTCCGGACATCCAGTCCGACCTTGTGTATGCCGTCAACGGAAACACCAATACCTATGTAGACATCTGGCAGTGGGACATACTCCCTACCAACAGATATGTGGAGGCCGTGTACGCAGCTCTCTACGGCGTCATCGGCGACTGCAATTTCTTCCTTGAGAAACTCCCGGAACTCAGAAAGAAGATCAAGGACGACAGAGAGCTTGAAATTCTTGTAGATTTCGAAGGAGAAGTACTCGTTTCCAGAGCTCTTGCATATTCCGAGCTGATAAAGTGCTTCTGCAAGGCATACGACCCACAGACAGCAGCCAATGAACTGGGTGTGGTTCTCGTAAGAAAATTCGACGGCAGCGAACCTACTAAAAGAGCCTCCCTCAAGGACTCATACGACTTTGTGCTTGCAGACCTTGAAAAGGCTGAAAGCCTGCTTCTGGAAGAGGATGACCTCGGCTACAACGGAGTTTATTTCACCATCACGACAGCCCAGGCCCTCCACGCCAGAGTGGCCCTCTACATGCAGGACTGGGACAAGGCGGTGGAGTATTCTACCAAGGTACTAGATAAGACAGACAAATACGAACTCTCAAGCGCAAAAACCATCTACTCCGCAGCCAATGTCTTGTATTTCGACTATCTGTGGCAGTATGACTCAGGCTTTGAGGTAATATGGAAGGTAGGATTCACTGACACCTCCTTCGGAGGCAGACTCGGTTCGCCTTTCCTTCACATAACGACGGACTATACCTATTATTATCCGGACTTCGTTCCCGCAATAGATATTCTCACTCTCTACGACAAAAGCGACCTGCGCTACGACAGCTATTTCGTAGAGGTCACGACAGGTCACAGCCATCATCTTACATGGCCTGTGCTCGTGAAGTATTTCGGCAACAGGAATTTCATCTCCAGCTCGAATCTCTATGAGCTCCAGATGCCAAAGCCTTTCCGCCTGGCCGAGCAGTATCTCATCCGCGCAGAGGCCTACTGCCGCAAGAGCATGTACCGCGAGGCCGGACAGGACCTCAGTACCCTGCGCAAGGCAAGATACTCAGTCGGCGGCAGCATAGGTGTTAACGAGAACAACTGGCTCGATACCATCAGCGACGAGCGTGCAAAGGAGCTTTTCATGGAAGGCTTCCGCCTGCAGGACCTCAAGCGCTGGAACCGCGGCTTCACACGCCGCCCTCAGTCCGAATCCCTCGCCGAGGGCAGCTCGCTGAAGGTGGAGGCGGGAGACCCTCTCTTCGTATGGCCTATTCCTAAACATGAACTGGAGTCACCGGGCTCCGAGATCCAACCTAACGAAAGCAACAAGTAATGAAAAGAGTACTGACATACGGCCTTGCGGCTCTGCTGACTGCAGTCGGCCTTCTGAGCTCATGCAGGGAAAAATACATCACATACGATGACGCTGAATATGTGATGTTCGCCGATACGGCAAAAGTCTACGCCGTGAGGGAAGACATGCTCACTTTCGAGGTGCCGGTGGTTTCCACCGTTGCCCGGAATTATGACAGGACCTTTGCCGTGGAAATAGTGGACCCGGCATCGACTGCGGTGGAAGGAAGGGATTTCGTGCTCGAGTCCAACAACTTCACCATTCCGGCTGGAGAGCTCACTTCAAGCGTAAAGGTAAAGGGACTTCACGAAAGCCTTTCATACAAGACCGATCTCTGCTTCACCCTCAGACTGGTGATGGATGAGAAACTGAAGATGCCTCTACAGCGACGAGACCATAGTCAGGATGGAGAAGACCTGCAAATTCAACAGGGATAATTTCACCGGCTGGGCTGTAGTCACATCCATGTTCCTCTATGAGTTCTCAAATACAGGCAGATACCAGAGGCTCATCCAGACGTCTGCCTGCCCTGACGACGAGAAATCAGTCATTCTCCACGGACTCATCGCCGACGGTTATGACATCAAAATCAGCTTCGACGAGGACATCGATCCTGTGCATCCTGCAATCCTTATGGAATCGGACCAGGTTGCGAGCGACGAAGCACCGGTATTCGGAACCGTTCACGGAGACAACCATATCCTCATTGAAAACAGCAACCAGGGACAGAGTTATTTCTTCAGCTGTCAGAAGGTAGGGGTGCTTATCAACAGATTCTATGTACAGAAGATAGGTGAAGAAATAGGCACAGTAGGCCATTTCCTTACGGAAATAGACTGGATAAGTGACGAGGAGGCAATGCGCCTCAAAAGAGAAGAAGGAATGTAATTATGAGAAATACAAGACTTATAAGTATTCTGGCAATGGCCATGATGGCCATCCAGGCGTGCGGACCAAAAGAGACACCGGTAACACCA
>JAGHUW010000126.1 GCA_018064625.1 Candidatus Cryptobacteroides equifaecalis
GGGTTGGAGGTGAGCACCACGTCTCCGGGGTTCACCATTATCCTGGTACATACGTCTATGCCCTGCTGGGAAGAGGTTGTTATCTGCACGTTCTCAACGGCAACGCCGCAGCGCTTTGCAACAGCCTGCCTGAGCTCGGGCACACCCTGGGTGGCTCCGTACTGCATGGCCTTGGCGCCGTACTTGTCCAGCACCCTTGCACTGAGCTCCTTCATCGCCTCGAGCGGGAAGGTGGCCGCGTTGGGGTAGCCTCCCGCGAAAGAGAATATTGCGTTGAGGTCCACCTTCTTGAAAATCTCCCTGACGGGAGACCTCATGAAAGAGGATACGTCGTCTGAGAAGAATTTATCGTATTCCATTTGTTATTTGCGTGTGATATGTGCTCCGAGGGCGGAGAGGCGGGCTTCGATGTCCTCGTAACCCCTGTCTATCTGCTCTATGTTGTTGATCTCGGAAGTTCCGTTTGCAGACAGGGCCGCAAGCAGAAGGGCGATTCCTGCGCGAATGTCCGGGGACGTCATCTTGCCGGCGCGCAGCTGCATGCGGTGGTCATGACCTATGACCACGGCGCGGTGAGGGTCGCAGAGGATGATCTGTGCTCCCATGTCTATGAGCTTGTCCACGAAGAAGAGCCTGCTCTCGAACATCTTCTGATGGATGAGCACGCTGCCCTTGCACTGCGTTGCCACCACGAGCAGCACGGAAAGCAGGTCCGGGGTGAGTCCCGGCCATGGTGCATCAGCTATGGTCATGATGGAACCGTCTATGAATGACTCTATCTCGTAGCTTTCCTGGGCAGGCACAAAGATGTTGTCCCCTCTCTGCTCCAGGTGTATGCCCAACCTGCGGAAGCAGTCCGGGATTATTCCCAGGTTCTCCCAGGATACGTTCTCTATTGTAAGGCTGCTTCTTGTGATTGCGGCAAGACCTATGAACGAGCCAACCTCGATCATGTCCGGCAGCAGCACATGCTCCGTTCCGTGAAGCTCTTTCACGCCCTCTATGGTCAGAAGGTTGGAACCCACACCGCTGATCTTCGCTCCCATGGCGTTGAGCATCCTGCAGAGCTGCTGCACGTAAGGCTCGCAGGCCGCATTATATATTGTTGTGGTGCCTTCCGCAAGGACTGAGGCCATCACAATGTTGGCCGTACCGGTCACGGAAGCCTCGTCCAGAAGCATGTATCGGCCCTTCAGTCCCTGCGGTGCATAGAGTCTGTATGCCCTTTTGTCATGGTCATACTCGCAGGAGGCGCCCAGTTTCATGAAACCGTCTATGTGGGTGTCCACCCTGCGGCGGCCTATCTTGTCTCCTCCCGGTTTAGGGAAATAAGCCGTGCCGAAGCGGGAAAGCAGAGGTCCCACCACCATCACCGAGCCGCGCAGGGCGGCGCAGCGGGAAACGAACTCGTCCGAGCAGATGTAATCCGCGCTGACTGCGGCTGCCTTGAAGCTGTAGTCTCCCTTGGCGTGACGTACCACCTCCACTCCCATGCCCTCGAGCATGGAGATGAGGTTCTTCACGTCCAGAATCTCAGGTATGTTTGAAATCCTTACGGTATCTGATGTAAGAAGCACCGCGCAGATCACCTGAAGAGCCTCGTTCTTGGCTCCCTGCGCCCTTATGCTTCCGCTGAGGCTGTGGCCTCCCTCAATTACGAATGAACTCATATATGTTCCACTTCCGGCTGAAGCTCAACGCCGAAGCGCTGCTTCACGCCCTCTATTATTCTGTTTTCCAAAGCAATGACATCTTCCGGCAGAGCCTCGCCGCTGGCGTTGACCAGTACCAGAGGCTGCTTCTCGTAAACTGCGGCCCCTCCCTGGCTTGCTCCCTTGAATCCGCACTGGTCTATCATCCAGGCGGCAGGCACCTTCACAAAGCCTCCCTCCACTATGAAGTGCGGAACGCTGCTGTACCCCTGGGCTATGGCGGCGAACTGTGCCGCGCTGACCACGGGGTTCTTGAAGAAACTGCCCGCACTGCCTGTCTCTGCAGGGTCAGGGAGCTTCTCGTTGCGCAGGCGTATCACTGCCTCGCGCACCTGCATCGGGCTGAGGTTCTGAGGGGTCTCGTCGGCCCCGAGCCCCAGGGCTGTGCGTATGCCCTTGTAATCCAGCTTGGGTGAGTACTTCCTCGTCAGCTGGAAAAGCACGCTGGTCACTATGTATCGGCCCTGCGCATGCTTGAACATGGAGTCGCGGTAGCCGTAGCCGCACTGGGCGCACTTGAGGGTGATCTTCTTCCTCTCCACGGTATCGTAGCAGACCACGCCGGCTATTATGTCCTTCACCTCCGAGCCATAGGCTCCTATGTTCTGCACCGCTGCGGCACCCACCTCGCCCGGGATGAGAGAAAGGTTCTCCGCTCCCCAGTAGGGCGCCTCGCAGGCCTTGGCCACGAACTCGTCGAAGGTGACGCCCGCTCCCACGGCCATGAACACCTCGTCCAGGCCCATGTCCACATACTTGATGTACTTCACGGCCGAGTGGAGGACAGTTCCCGGGAAGTCCTTGGTAAAGAGCAGGTTGCTGCCTGCCCCTATGCATATCACCGGCTTGGGGAGGCTGTCGAAGTCCAGTTCCTCCAGCTCCTTGACGGTCTCATACTCAACGAACAGTGCGCACTTCACCTTCATCCTGAAAGTGTTGTGCGCGCTGAGGTCGTAATTCTCTATCCTTTTCATTACACCTCCGAAGAAGTCTCGAACTCCTTGAGGAAGCGCAGGTCGTTCTCGAAGTAATGGCGGAGGTCGTTGACCCTCCACTTGAGCATTGCGATACGCTCCAGGCCCATGCCGAATGCGAATCCGCTGTACTTCTTGGAGTCTATTCCACTTGCCTCGAGCACGTTAGGGTCAACCATGCCGCAGCCGAGGATTTCCAGCCAGCCTGTTCCCTTGCAGATGTTGCAACCCTTGCCGTGGCAGATGTTGCAGCTCACGTCAACCTCAGCCGAAGGCTCGGTGAACGGGAAGTATGAAGGACGCATGCGTATCTCGGTCTCCGGACCGAACATCTCGCGGGCGAAGAGCAGGATGGACTGCTTGAGGTCTGCGAAAGTCACGTTCTCGTCTATGTAGAGACCTTCCACCTGATGGAAGATGCAGTGTGCACGTGCGCTGATGGCCTCGTTTCTGAACACGCGGCCCGGGCAGATCACACGGATAGGGACCTGCATCTTCTCCATGGCACGTACCTGAACTGAAGAGGTGTGGGTGCGCAGGAGCAGCGGGTTGGGATGGCCTGCAGAAACGAAGAATGTATCCTGCATATCCCTTGCAGGGTGGTTGGGAGGGAAGTTCAAGGCCTCGAATACATGGTAGTCGTCCTCCACCTCAGGTCCCTCGGCAACGTCATATCCGAACTTGCGGAAAATCTCCACGATCTCCTGGCGCACGATGGATACCGGGTGGCGTGATCCCAAAGGATAGTCATCTCCCGGCATTGAAAGGTCTGTCTTTGGAGCGGAAGCCGCAGCCTCGTCCACAACGCTGTTCTTGAGACTCTCTATCACTTCCTGAGCCTTCTGCTTGAGTTCGTTCAAAGGGCGTCCGAACTCTCTCTTGAGTTCAGGCGCAACTGTGCGGAACTCCTCGAACAGTGCGGTGATGGTTCCCTTCTTTCCAAGGAACTTCACGCGCGCCTCCTCAATCTCCTTCTGGGTTTTGCATTTCAGCTCGCCAAGCTCGGCGAGAATCTGATCAATGTCCTGTTTCTGCATATCTGTTATTTTCTTTTTTCTGCTCTCTTATCTCTGTCCTTCTTTTCCCTGGCGGCACCTGTCTTGAGGTATTTCGCCCACTGCTCGTCCGTGAGGAACTTCCTGAATGCCTGGTAGGTCTTCTCCTGCCATTTATCTACCGCCATTGTGTAAAGGTCTGAGTTCGAGACCTTTGACTCGCTCATTGCCTTGAGTTCGTCCTGCATTCCGGTATAGTTGGCGGTGAGTACGGAGTCTGCATAGAACACCTGCCAGTCTTCCAGCTTGAGGAGGTCCTCATAGCGCTCGATCTGCTTCTCGATACCCTCCCTGAGCTGCTTCTCACGCTCCTTCTCGCTCTGAGGGCCTTGAGCCATACAGCAGATTGAGAGGAACAGCAGGCAAATAGTTAACGATTTTTTCATATATTTGTTATCCACTAATCTGCAAATTTAATAAATTAAAGTATAAATGAGAAAAATTCTCTTCACCCTCACCACTCTGGCATTCCTCGCTTCGTGGCGTGCTGATGCATGCACTAACGTGATAGTCACCAAGGGAGCCAGCGCAGACGGATCCACAATGGTATCCTACGCTGCGGATTCACATTATCTCTATGGAGAACTTTACTTCAACAAGGCTTCCCGCTTCAGCAAGGGAGCAAAACTTCCCATCACAGAATGGGATACAGCGCGTCCTCTCGGAAGCATAGCCCAGGTGGAGCGCACCTACCAGACTGCCGGCAACATGAACCAGTATCAGCTCATAATAGCAGAGACAACCTGGGGCGGCCGCGAGGAGCTGGCAGACAGCACGGGAGTGATGGATTACGGCTCGCTCATCTACGTCACCCTCCAGAGGGCACGTACCGCGCGTGAGGCCATCAGCACAATAGTCGAGCTCGCAAACACCTACGGCTATCCTTCCGAGGGAGAGTCATTCTCCATCGCAGACCCTCAGGAGGCCTGGGTCATGGACCTCTGCGGCAAGGGCTCGTCCGGCAACAAGGGCATAGTCTGGGTTGCCCGCAGAATTCCGGACGGATACATCTGCGCCCATGCCAACCAGGCCCGCATAACCCGCTTCCCTCTCAACGACCCTGAGAACTGCCTCTACGCTCCGGACGTGATCTCCTTCGCGCGTGAGCAGGGCTACTTCAGCGGGGCCGACGAGGAATTCAGCTACCGCGACGCCTACTGCCCGCTGGACTTCGGCGGAGCACGCGCCTGCGAGGCCCGCGCCTGGAGTGCCTTCAACATCCTTGGCGACGGCAAGTTCGTTTATGAGGAGAACGGCGTGGAGGTCTGCCGCGACGCATACGACTGGGTGGAGTACGCCCTCGGCCATGAACTCAGCGGCGAAATGCCTCTCTGGATCAAGCCTTCCCGCAAGATAAGCATGAAGGATGTGGCCGACGTGATGCGCGACCACTTCGAGGGAACCCCTATGGATATGACCACAGACATAGGTGCAGGCGGCAACGCCCTGCCTTACCGCTGGCGCCCTATGGGATTCAGCTACGGCGGAAAGAACTACTGCAACGAGCGCGCAATCGCTACCCAGCAGACAGGCTTCTGGTTCGTGGCCCAGTCCCGCGGCTGGCTTCCGGACGAGGTGGGAGCACTTATATGGTTCGGTACCGACGATGCTGCAACTTCTTATCTCACACCTATATACGTAAATACTAAGAAAGTGCCGGAGTGCTTCCGCGTGGGCAACGGCGACCTTCTGCATTATTCGGCAACATCATCTTTCTGGATGAACAACCGCATTGCCAACGCCTGCTACAAGATGTATGACCAGATGGCTCCCGTAGTACGCAAGGCCGCGGATGATTATGAGAATACCATGATGAACGAGACCATCCCTCAGATGGATGAAAAGCTCTCGTCTCTCGTGAAGAAAGGCCGCAAGGGCAAGGCCCGCCGCCTTCTTACGAAATTCAGCGTCGATAACGCCCAGAAGCAGTTCGCTGCATGGACAAAACTCGAGGAGATTCTGCTCCTGAAATTCATCGACGGAAACGTGAAGCAGCAGGACGAGAATGGCGAGTTCAAGCACTCTGAATACTCTAAGGGCATACCTGCAAGGGTTTCCAACCCTGGTTACACCGCAAAATGGAAGGAAATGGTTGCCAAGGACAATGGCGAAATACTTGAGAAGAGATGAAAAGACTGATACTGATATTTGCGGCACTTGCCGCTGTAGTGCAGCTGAATGCACAGCACAGCCAGGAGGTGAAGGCTGTCCAGAGTGACGGCTACGCTGAGCAGCAGGGCTCATATATACCTGATTTCAAGGTAGATGGCAAGGATACAAAGGTTAAGAATGTCATCCTTATCATAGGTGACGGAATGGGACTCGGGGCAGTGAGTACTGCCATGTTCGCCAATGGAGGTGAACTTACCATGACCAACCTCAGGACCCTGGGTTACGTCAGGACACAGGCCGTGAACAATTTCACCACGGACTCTGCCGCATCCGGAACGGCCTATGCTACGGGACACAAGACCAATACAGGCAGCCTGGGCGTGGATACCTGCGGGGTTGCACTCCCCAATATCCCGGAGATACTCACCCCGCTGGGCTATGCCTGCGGAATAGTTTCCAACGACCCTCTCTACGGAGCTACACCTGCGGCGTTCTATGCCCACCAGGCCTCGCGCAAAAACAAGGAAGAGATATGGATGGACATGGCTTCCAGTCCGCTTGCCTTCTTCTCCGCCGGGACCAAGTTCTCATATCTGGAGCAGCCTCTCTCTACCCGTGAAGCCATAGAGAAGAATTTCAAAATCATGTATGAGGTGGATGAGGCCTTGCTCAAAAGCTCAGATAAGCTTGGCTATCTGCCGGAGAAAGCTGAGAACAACCCTGACTTTCTTGTCCCCACCACCAGAATGGCGCTTGAATTCCTCTCTGCGAGGGCTAAGAAAGGCTTCTTCCTCATGATAGAGGGAGCACACATAGACCATCGCGCCCACTCGAACAATACTGAGGAGCTGATCACGGAGATGCTTGATTTTGACAAGGCCGTGACCGAGGCCGTCAAATTTGCTGAGAAGGACGGGCATACTCTGGTAATCATCAGTGCAGACCATGAGACCGGTGGCGTTGCCTTGAAGAAGGGAGACCCGCAGGATGCCTACATCCAGAATGTGTTCGCCACCAGGGGGCACACTCCGGTGATGGTCCCTCTCTTCGCCTACGGCCCTAAGTCACACATCTTCAACTGTGTACAGGAGAACAGCGACGTCTGCAACAAGATACTTCAGATACTCGGGGCGAGATAGGCCCTCATTTGGAAAATGACGAAATACTATAAATACTCTGGAGCCGGAAACGACTTCGTGGTCTTTGACGG
>JAGHUW010000024.1 GCA_018064625.1 Candidatus Cryptobacteroides equifaecalis
TAGTTCACCATGCTCTCCTCCTTGAAGGCCAGGAACCTGAACCTCGCCACTGGGTGGCTGTAAACCATGGGGTCCTCAACCGGGCTGGCCAGGGTTCCTGAGACAGGGTCCGTGAGCAATACCTCCTCCCATAGCTCATTGCTGTACTCCCCACCCTGATATGCAGGGGTCAGAGTCTTCCATGAATCCGTGCTTGCAAGCATATCCTCCGGGGCGTAGCCAAAAATATATACGCGGGTATTGTCCTGAGGATAAGGCTTATATGTATTGTAGAACTTTCCGTTCCACTGGTAAATGTCTTCAAAATGGCACTCATGATAAGGGATGAGTCCCTTTGTGCCTATCGCGGCATAATCAGCCGATGTGGCTATGAGAACACAGGAAGGCACAGCCTCTGGGGCCGCCGCGAAAAGTGCCTTGCTGTCCATGGAAAGGGCTATCTCCGCCGGGCCGTGCGGGCGCTCGACGTCTTGCCTGCCGCAGGAAAGCACGGCAAGTGCAAGAAGGGATATCAATGTAAACCTTTTCATCATGGCTGGAAATCATATGTACCCTCAGCCCCATTGTCTTCCCAGTCACGCACTATCTGCTGGTCGAAGCTGAAGATGATTTGGTCGAAGTCTTCCTTCACGGAAGAAATCTGGAAAATGTAGGTGTAATCCCTGTTGGTACCCCACCAGCAGTACTCCTGAGGCACTTGCACGGTTATAGGGTCCACAAGGTGAATTGTTCTCGAGCTGCCGTCCTGGGTGAAGACGCAGGACTCGATGGTGATCGTAAGTCCGCTGTCCGTCAGAGGCAGCACCGGTATCCAGGAAGTCATGTCCCTGCCCTCCGCGAGCTGAGTCTTGTCTGCCTGAACCGGCCCCGGAAGAAGCGGAACCGCGATGCTGTGCGAGGCGGTGGAAGAATGAACGGAAAGGCCCCGGGCCGACATGAGGTAGCGCGCGCTGCCGTAGAAGTTTCCGCCGACGCTGAATTCGAGCTCCTTAACCCCCATCTTGGCGAGCGTCTCGTAGAAGCCGAATCTCACGCGCGAACCGAGTCTGGCGAATTTCAGCTGCACCTCACGCCCGAAGGCCGAAGGTCTCACGTCCTCAACCTCGGAATAATGGAACTGCAGTGCCTCGCCCGGAGCGAGCCCCACGCTCAGCGCATCCATGTCACTCAGGGAGACATCCGCCTTTCCCGCAGGCGCAAAGCCCCAGAAGGCATAGCCGGAAGCATCCGTATCCCAGTATTTCACTGTCTGATCGCCGAAGATGTAGCTGTATCCCGGATTCTGATAACGGACGTTGAAACCCGGGAAGACGAACTGCTTCCCGGACTCCACATCCTTTATTGCGCATACGACGAAGTCCCGGCCGAAACTTTTCTCCCCGGCCTTGGTTCCGGCTGCCCCCGCCTCTGCCACGCTCGCATCACCAAAGCCTATGGCGGGCATCCGCTCACGCCCCGGCTCCGGGTTCTGCTTGCCGCAGGAGGCAAGGAAAGCCATGGCAGCAGCCGCAGCGGCCGCCCTGACAATCATCGTATGAAGAGTTGTTTTCAAAGTTATTCAACAACCTTGAGAACCATGTAAGCGTTGTGAGTTGTTGCCGGGCTAGATCCTGGAACGACATATTTAACCCTGATTACATAGTAACCAGCCTCTGCAGGATTGATGAGATAACGTCCGTTTGTTGTCTTTGTACGTACAGTCCACTCACTTTCACTGATCTTGGATGCTGCGTTACTTCCGTTGATCGTATCATCGGTTGTGAAGCCGCTGTATACATCAAATGCAGTACCCGCATTTTCAACAGAAACATAGATGTCCACACCCTTCTTGAATCCACCATCAACAGTTACGTCAGAACCGTTCTGCTGTGCTGTGATATTTACAGGATTGTCGCCATCGATCGTTGTGATGGTCTCGTAATTCTTAGGATCGGAAACCACTGCGCTGAACGTGATTGGATGGAGGTCATTGTCCGTGATTCTGAAAAGGTAGGTGTATGCGTAATTCGGATCCCATTGTGCGTAGGTTGCAGGAACCTTCACATCACAGGTGCGGGAAATAATATCGTGTCCTGAAATCATACGATATGAAACCCTGAGGGTGATATCCTTGCCGTCAGTCATCACTGGGAGAACGTTGGTGTATGCGCCATCTTCCTTATCGTATGACGCATGTTTGATATCCTTTCCTATGTACTGGTTGGCATTTGTGCACTGTACAATCTTGTTTCCAAGAACGAGGTCCGGCATTGTATCAGGATCTCCGTCAGTCTTAAGCACTGCAGACTTGTTCACAGTGTAGGCAGCATTCTCAAAGAAAGTTCCCTTGAGGATGGTATTTTCTCCACCTTCCTCATCATCGGTAGCGTAGAACTTGTCCACGTTCACCTCATATCCCGGGATTGCATTGTAGAAGCCCACACGCACCTTGGCTGCTGCATTTGAGAATGAGAAGGTAATAGGAGATGTGAATCCGGAAGTTCCCACTGTTATGGAAGGGGTTACATAAACCTTTGCAAGTCCTTCTGCATTCGTCTTTGCAATCTTGAATCCATCGGCATAAACATCTGTTGCTGCAGTAACCACCGGAGTAGTGTTGGCATCGCTGCATGCTGCAAAGTCATACTTGCTTGCATTGCTATCCCAGTAACGGAGAGCCTGACCTGTAGTAACATAGCTCCACTCACCATTAGCATACGATACTGGAACAGCATCGAACACCTCTGATACTGTACCATTCACTGTCTTCTGTCCGTAAACCACGAACTTGTTGTTAAGAAGAGTAGCGGCGGCAGCCCCTTCAGCCTTTGTAGGCACGCCAACTGAAGTACCAATCTCGATAGGAGACTGCTTCTCCACTTTCTGAGGCTGCTGGCCGAGGTACTCGGCCTTCGAGCAGGATGCAGCAGCTACTGCTGCAAGCGCCACGAACAAAAATGTCTTTTTCATTTTTTGTAATTGATTATGGATTAATTAAATAATAATTTCATACTGTTCCTTCATAGGGTCCTTGACCACTGCGTCGAATCCGGAGCCGCCGGGCCTTACCGGAATCTTTATATCGTTCACATCCAGGTCTATGGTTATGACCCCACCCCTGAATCGTTCCTTCACCTTGTCCGTGACATCGAACACCATGGTGGAGTCCAGTCCATTCAGGAAAGTCACGTTCACATCAAGGAAATGGCGGTTGAACTCATCCGGCAGCTCCGCCTTCGTGGATACCTTGGTCGGATTCATTCCGCACATGCCGAAGGTCGTCAGCTTTCCGCCTATCACATCCACCGTTTCCCCAGTCTGAGCTATCTTCACTCCCTTTTTGAAGCGCGTGTAATAGTTCACAGTCACAGCCTCATCAAGTGTGACGCAGCTGTTCAGGCACACGCCGGAAGACATGGCCGACAGGTTGGAATCTCCCTGGATCATGGTTATCCTGTCCTCGTTGTTATGCAGCACGAACTGAACCAGGTAGATATATGTAACCGGCTGGAGTTCAAGGGATATGATCTTCTCGAAACACATCTTCTCCTCGTTCCAGCTGTAATCGTTGGGGTTGTCCGTGACGGCAAGCGACTCCATATAGCCGGAGAAAAGCGACTCCGGTTGGTTGAAGGCCTTGGTTGCCTTGGTTCCAGGATACTCCGGCACGCTCACCCTGGTCTCGCCGGTATAGGCAACCACCGAGTCGAGCGATTCCTTCAGACGTATGGACTGGCCGTAGCCCACGGTCCTGATCTCGTTCCAGGAAAGCAGGTCATAATAACCGAAGCTGAAACTGCCCTGGAAAGACGGGCCCTCGATGTAATCCTTTCTCACCTCCGTGTGCCTGGCCCCGGCCTGATGCCCGAGGTAATATCTTCTGAGCTGGAACTCGTTCATCTCCGCATAGCCCATCGGCCCGAAGATTCTTTCATCCTCCGCGTCCCAGCCATAGACCCACTCGCGCTCGAAGTCATAGCCGGGCTCATAGTTCCAGAGGGTGCGTATATCCGCTCCCGTGACCTTGAGGTTCAGGTCTATGAGGCAGTCGCGGTGCAGGTACAGCACCGGTTCCCTCGCGCAGGAGACAAGGCTGAGCAGCAGTGCCGCCGCCATCAAGGTCTTGAGAGTCAGGGATTTCATCGGCCCGCCTCCTTTTTCCCGCGCTTCAGCAGGTCGTAGCTTATCGTCAGGCCGACCCTCGTAGGTCCGAACCAGTTTCTGCGGTAGAGGCGTGGCACAAAGTCGTCGGCATTGCCCGTCCAGTTGAAATAGTAAAGGCCGTTGTGGAGGCCTGTGACGGGGTTGCCGTAGACGTAGCGGTCGTACCAGGCGTAGGAGTAGCCCGCCTGCGCGCTGAGTTCCAGTTTCCAGTGGCCGCTGCGGCTCAGCGGAAGCACGTAGCCGAAGCCTATGCCCGCGCCAGCGCCCTCTCCCTGGCCTCCCCTGCTTTCGCTCAGGCCTATGCCGAAGAGTCCGGCGTGCGCGTAGGCAGACAGGAACCAGCCCGTGAACGGCGTCCTGCCGGCGGCAAAGTCGGCATCGGTGACATTGCGGAAGTATCTTCTCAGCTCGAGCTGATAGTTGCGCACCTGGAAGTATCTGTGCTCCTCCGGCTTTTTCCACCACGGGCAGTCGAGGCTTGCGCCCACAGTCCAGCGGCCGCGGCTCGGGTAGAACTCCACGGCCACGTTGGGCGCAGGGCACCAGCCGTAGCCGGGATAGAAAGGCGCGAAGTCGAAAAGCAGGTTTGTCTTGACGGCGAGCAGCGGACGGCGGCGGAAATTCCGGCCGACGGTCTCACGCCCGGGAGTGTGCACGGGCGCCGGGGCGTGTGCGGGCGCGGGCTCATGCGCATACGCACGCGCGTATGAAAAAGCGGCCATCCGCGGTGGAGCGACGGGCAGCAGCACGCAGCTTACCTCGGCCTGCGCACCGCGCATGTCGTGGAAGAAGCCGTCGTATATCTGCAGGTATGGTTTGGCTCCGTCTATGGCCATGAGGGCCTGACGGCGTTTCTGGAGCACCGTTCCATCTGCAAGTATTTCTATTTCAGGTACCTGTTCTATTATACGCAGGAATTCGTCCCGCCATTCGAAGTCCTGCCGCTCCTTGATGTGTTCGACCATCTGCTGCCAGTCGACGCCCACCACGTTGATTCTGTAGTCCACGTTCTGCAGGCCGGGCAGACTCTGCAGGTAGGATTGGAGACTCGCCGCGCGTTGGGTCGAGAGCCTCTGGTTCAGCTGGTAACGGCCTTCCGGAGAGGCACTTGCGCGGATGTAGATTCTCCTGACCCTATATAGATTGTCTTTAGTAATGGAGTCCAGACCGGCCCGGAAGGCAGCCATGTTGGCTGCATTTTTCCTGAGAGAAGGGTCGAGGTCTGATTGTCCCTGACGGAACGACACATCCAAATGCAAATGCTCACCGTGGCTTTGGGCCATGGTGAGCACAGATGTTTCCAAGAGTGCTGCCAGTAACAATAAAAGGTATCGTCTCACCTTATACTTCTAACTCTGGCGGCAAATATAGGAATAATTTAGAAACTATATCCAATGCCTACACGGAGATAGTCCTTTTTTATCGACGCTTCTGAGTCTTTGTAGATATTTGAAAGTCCGAAGGAATAGTTTATCATGAGTCTGACCTTCTCATTGACAACAACTCCTCCACCGATGGCAAGATTGAATCCGAAACGTGAAAGACCATAACCGCCATACCAGGACTCGCCACTTTCGTTGTGGGCAAGCCCGATATTGAACTCTGGTCCAAGATTCACGAATGGCTTCACCTGATTGTTGATGGAGTAAGCAGCCCTTGCAAGTACAGGGATGCTCATATCGCAGACGAACGTTTTTTCAGCAAAGGTGAATCCCAAGTTTGCACCCGGAGCCACACTGAAGAAATTGCCGAATCCGTACTCATACTCTGCTCCCACGAAAAGGCCGTTTGAAGCATCAGACGCATTGAAACCCAAGATCTTAGACTTGAAATTATCGAGCTGGTATCCGCCATTAACCCAGAGTGTCTGGGCGTTTGCAGCTCCCATACCTAGTACAAGAACTGAAATGATTGTTATGAACTTTTTCATCTAAATTCTATTTAAGAATCTCAAGATCTTTTTTCAAAAGCATCTTGGGGTCCATCATACGGACTTTCTGGAATAGACGTACCTGATTGCCAAGTGAAAGATAAACCTTCTCCTCATGTTTGCCCTTCCTCCACCATTTATAGAAACCCACTGGGTCGTTTTCGAAAGGAATCTGAGCTATTATGCCATTGGTAAAACCAGGGTAATCTATGACCAGCCTTATTCCCATGAGACGCTTGTAGTATTCCGGGTCAGCTCGCCTGAGCTTGCTGACCAGAGGTGCCATCACCTCGAATTCATCAACCTGCATGACCTTTTCCCTGATGATCATCTTGTGAATCCTTACAGGGTCGTAGTTAAGCCATGCACCAACACGCAGTGTCTTGGGGCCATCTTCTGTTTCTAATGTCAGCTGATCCATTGAGAAATAGACCTTTTCAGGGTCCAATGGGAACAGTTCTTCGGTCATAATGGTATAGAATAGCAGGTTAAATTCATACAAATATAAGTATATTTTTGTTATTTTTGGCAAGAAAATATGGGCCAGGGCTTAATAAAATACGATTTTTCAGGCATTGAAGGCAGTAATTGTTACTGTGCAGACGAGGCAGCGGAGCAGATCCGCGGGCTGCTCCGTTCCATAGACCCCGACACCCCTCTCTGGATGGGAAGCGGCGACTATCACTATATCAGCCTATTCCGGGCCGAGTGCCTCCTGCGCGCCTCCGGAGGCCCTTCCACTATTGAACTGATATACTTTGACAACCACCCCGATGACCAGGACGACGCATTCGGCGGAGACCTCCTCAGCTGCGGCAACTGGGTAAAATGCTACCGCGCCCTCGGCCCAATCCGCACCACCTGGCATAACGGAAACGGCGAAGTCATAGTCTCCGGAACCGGCGCTCCCACAGAAAGCCCAGGTAATCCGCCATCCCCCACTTCAGCCGACGGGCCTATTTCGGCCCACAGTCCTGCCCCTGCTGACGGAGCTGATGCAAGCCGATCAAGCCTCGGCAGCCTGCCACCGGTACACCTTTCGATAGACTTGGACGTCCTCTCGCGGGAGTATGCCCATACCAACTGGGACCAGGGTTCGATGACCCTCGACGAACTCTGCCGCAGGGTTTCCGCCATAGCCGCATCCCGCCGGATAGCCTGTATCGACTTCTGCGGAGGCCTGACCGAATCCAAAGGCGGCACCCCGGAAGACGACGCCCTCAACACCCTCGCCGTCGAAACCATCCTCCTCGCCCTCTGACCCTCGCCACTTAGCCCTCGGCCTTATTCCCGGAACGCGGTTTCCCTTCTGTTCCCACGAATCCATTTTTCTTTCGCCCGGGAACAAACGACCTACCTTCTGTTCCCACGAATCCAATTTTCCTTTCACCTGGGAACAAACGAACTACCTTCTGTTCCCACGAATCCATTTTTTCTTGCGCCCGGGAACAAACGACCCACCCTCTGTTCCCACGAACCCATTCCCTCATCCGCGCGCATTCAGGTCTCCCAATGCTCACGAACGAAAGAAATGGCGGCGGTGTGGGAGACCGGTCGCGCGCAAATTGCAGATGATAATGATATTTTGTAAATTTGCGTTCTGTATTGTATGGAAACAAGATCAGGTTGTTTAGCCACAAAAAATTATAAGAAACAATGTTCGAGAATTTATCAGACAGGCTGGAACGCTCTTTCAAAATTCTGAAAGGCGAAGGTAAGATCACGGAAATCAATGTTGCGGAGACTCTCAAGGAGATACGCCGCGCCCTGCTGGACGCCGACGTAAGCTACCGCGTGGCAAAGGACTTCTGTGACAGGGTGAAGGAGAAGGCCATGGGTGCCAACGTACTCACTGCCGTGAAGCCTCAGCAGATGATGGTGAAGATCGTCCACGACGAACTCGCCGAGTTCATGGGCTCAGACCATACTGAGATAAATGTCAAAGGTTCCCCTGCCGTTATTCTCGTTGCCGGTCTCAACGGTTCCGGTAA